>DASUXS010000171.1:0-4179 GCA_036377855.1 Moraxellaceae bacterium | reverse complement strand
ACCGACGAAATCCTCAAGCATTGCGTGGAAGAACTGATGGCCCGCTTCCAGGGCGAAGACAGCGCCGGCATCCTGCAAACCCTGCTGGGCCTGCTCAAGGGCACGGCGCATGTGCTGGTGAAGCAGATGCTGGGCAAGGGCAGCAACGAGGAAGTGGCCAAGATGGCGCAGTACCTGCGCGGCTGCCGCGTGCTGACGCCGGCCGGTGAAGTGCGCTACGGCTTTGCGCTGCCGGCCAATATCGAACAGGGTTTCGCGCAGGCTTTCGCCGGCATCGCCGCCGGCAATGGCAAGGAACAGCGCGCCGCGCTGCACAGCACCATGCTGGCCTTCGGTGACGAGGCCCTGGTGCGCTTCTATGATGATTTCGTGGGCCCCATGGACCTGGGCTTCATCAAGCGCAAGGCCTCCGACCTGGGCCGCAGCACCATACACAAGGGGGTGCAGGTGGCGATGAACAAGCTCATCCCCAACCTCAACCAGAAGCAGCTGGAAATCTTTGCCGACTACTACGGCAGCCTGCTGGTCAAAGCCTGAAAAATTGACCTGATGGGCCAGCAAGTTGGTCTCGCTGGCCCTTTACATCCCACTCCCATCCCGGAATCATGGCGCCTCTTTAAAGGGAGCTGACCGCCATGACTGCCTATTTCGCCTTTATCGCCTCCGATGCCCTGCGTGACGGCAGCCTCACGCTCATGGAGAACTTCGAGAAGGGCGTGCGCGAACCGCAGAGCGCGAAGTTCGTGCAGGTCTCGCAGCTGTTCACCGACGAGATCGTGGATGCGCTGCTGTTGAACATCGTGCGTGCCGCCGAGTCCAACCACTCCGGTGCCAAGGTGCTGGAAAGCTTTGCCGGCCTGATCAAAAGCACGGTGCACGGCCTCATCCGCCAGGTGCTGGGCAAGATGAGCAATGAAGAGCTGCGCCCGCTGGCCGGCTACATCAAGCAGCGTCGCCTGACGCTGAACCAGGACGGCGTGCAGCGCGACTATATCTGCTTCCCCATGGAGGCCGGTTTCCAGGCGCGCTTCCGCGCCGTGCTGGAGCAGGGCGCCCGGGGCGAAAAGAACACGCCGGAACTGCTGGCCTGCATGGAGCAGTTCACCGGGCTGGCGCACGAAGCCTTCTATGACCAGTCGCTGCAGACCATCAAGCTGGGTTTTATCGGCCGCAAGCTGGCCGATGTCGGTGGCGCTGCCATACGCAAGGGCTCGCAGTCGGCCAACAAGCGCCTGATTCCGGAGCTGCAGGGGCAGGAGCTGAAGGAGTTCAGCGAGTATTTCCTGGGGATGTTGATTACGGCTTGAAATATCGTCATTCCCGCGAAGGCGGGAATCTTCATGCCATACAGGGGGCTTTAACAAAGACTCTGCCTGCATTCAGGAGATTCCCGCCTTCGCGGGAATGACGAGCCAAAGAAACAAAAAGCCCGCCAAATGGCGGGCTTTTTGTTTTCATTCACGGCTCAGGAAGAGCAGCTGATTTCCATATGCCGGCCCCAGTCCGGGGGCAGGGCGGCGTAGCCGGCGTTTTCCGGCTGTTCGTCAAAAGGCTTTTCCAGCAGCTGGCGCAGTTTTTCGATTTCGCTGAAATCACCGGCCTCCGCCTTGTCGATGGCGACCTGGGCCAGATAGTTGCGCAATATGTAGCGCGGATTGACGCGATCCATGGCCGCTTTGCGCTCGGCATCCTGGCTGTTTTCCCGCGCCAGGCGTTCACGATAGCGCAGCAGCCAGGCATCAAAGCCCTCACGATCCAGGAAATCGTCACGCAGCGCTGGATGCCCACCTGCCACGGTGACATCGGACAGCGTGCGGAAGGTCCGCGTGAAGTCCGTCTGGTTCTTCATCATCAGGTCCAGGAAGTCCAGGGTCAGCTGGCGATCATCCTCTTCTTCCTGGCGCAGGCCGAACTTGCCGCGCAGCTTGCGCGCGTAGTCCGCCACCAGGATGCCTTCAAAGCCCTGCAGGATTTCCACCAGCGCATCGCGATCAATCAGGCCGGACAGCGCATGCGCCAGCGCATTCAGGTTCCACAGCGCGATGGAGGGCTGCTGGTTCCAGGCATAGCGGCCGTGATGGTCGGAGTGGTTGCAGATGTAGCCGGGTTCGTAGGCGTCCAGGAAGCCGAAGGGGCCGTAATCGAAGGTGGCGCCGGTGATGGAGAAGTTGTCCGTGTTCATCACGCCATGCGCAAAGCCGGCCAGCTGCCAGTCCACGATCAGTACCGCGGTGCGGCGCACGACTTCGGCAAAGAAGCGCTGGTAGGGTTTGTCGGCTTCGGCGAATTCGGGGTAATGGCGGTCTATCACATAATCCGCCAGGGTTTTCAGCAGCTCGTGCTGGCCGCTGTGGAAAAGCCATTCGAAATGGCCGAAGCGGATATGCGAGTCCGCCACGCGCAGCAGCATGGCGCCGGTTTCGGTTTTTTCGCGCTGCACCGGCTCGTCCGAGCCGATGATGCACAGCGCCCGCGTGCTGGCTATGCCCAGGCCATGCATGGCTTCACCACCCAGGTATTCGCGTATGCAGGAGCGCAGCACGGCACGGCCATCGCCGAAGCGGGAATAGGGCGTGGGGCCGGCGCCCTTGAGGTGCAGGTCCCAGCGCTGGCCTTTGCCATTCACCATCTCACCCAGCAGCAGGCCACGGCCGTCACCCAGCTCGGGGTTGTACACGCCGAACTGGTGGCCGGTGTATTTCATGGCCAGGGGATCGCTGCCGGGCAGCGGCAGCTGGCCGCCGAAATAGCGGGGGAAATCGGGGGAGGCGAGTTCGGCGGGATCAATGTCCAGCAGCTCGGCCACGCGCGGATTGGCCGCCACCAGATGGGGACGGGCAAAGCCGCGCGGCTGCACCCGGCTGAAGAATTCAGAGGGCAGGCGGGCGAAGCTGTTGTCGAAGGGCAGGGCGTTGAGCCGGGACATTAAGCACTTCCAGGGAAGAAAAGGGGGTTATAACCCTTGGTCAAGAATGAAGCTTAGACCTGCAGACAGCTAAGCTGGAAATACAGCGAAGAAAAAGGCGTTCTGAGTTCTTTAACTTTGGGACGTTTACATACCTAACTGCCCGGCGTTCGTTAGCCGTCATTCCCGCGAAGGCGGGAATCTTCATGCCATGCAGCGGGCCTAAATAAGCCCTGCTAGAGTTCAGGAGATTCCCGCCTTCGCGGGAATGACAGTAAAGAAAAAGGCCGCATGCGCGGCCTTTTCCGATGCGTCCTGCTTCAGGCAGAAGCGGCCTGCGCCGTCAGCAGGCGGATACGCTTGCGCTGCAGCTTGAGGCGGTACTCGATTTCCTTGAAGCGGTCGTGGAAGCTGGCATCGGCCCATTTCTGCTGCAGCTCGGCCTTCTTCCCGGCATACCACTCTTCCTTCACCTTGGCCCATTCCTGCATGGCGGCGGTGAAGACTTCATACTCGTGCGCCATCTTGGCCTTGATCGCTTCCACGTCGGCCTTGCGGGCCTGGCGCTTCTCGATCTGCTGCTCGGCATACTTGAACTGCATGGTGAGCTGGGCCTTCTGGATGGCGAACTCGGAGCAACGCTTGAGGTTGCGCGTGATGCCCACCCAGGACAGGGACAGGATCAGCCACTTGGTGGGGTCGAACTGCCACCACTTCACGCCGTTGCGGTAGTCGTACTGAAAGATGTGGTGGTAGTTATGGTAGCCCTCACCCCAGGTCACCATGGCCAGCACAGGATTGTCGCGGGCGGTGTTCTCGTCGGTGTAGGGGCGGCTGCCCCACATGTGGCAGAGCGAGTTGATGAAGAAGGTGACGTGGTGGCTGATCACCAGGCGCAGCAGGCCGCCCAGCAGGAACACGCCCCACAGGTCGCCCAGCGCCCAGCCCAGGGCCAGCGGCAGGGCCAGGTTCATGGCCAGCACGATGGGCACGTAGTAGTTGTGCTGGAACATCACCAGCTTGTCGTTGAGCAGGTCGTTGGCATTGCGGAAATCGGGCTCGCCGGTTTCGTACTTGCGCAGCATCCAGCCGATATGCGCGAACCAGAAGCCGCGCTTGATGGAGTAGGGATCGCCGTCGACTTCATCGACATGGCGGTGGTGGGTGCGATGGCTGGAGGCCCAGATCAGGATGCTGTTCTGGATGGCCATGGCGCCGAAGAGCATGTAGAAAATCTTCAGGCTCCAGTGCGCCTCATAGGCACGGTGCGCCCA
>DASUXS010000170.1:0-3801 GCA_036377855.1 Moraxellaceae bacterium | reverse complement strand
CCAGCTCAACGAGATCGCCGGCAAGCTGGGCCTGGATCCGCAGCAGCTGTCGGGGCAGCTGGCCCAGCATCTGCCGGGACTGGTGGACAAGCTCACGCCGAATGGGCAGTTGCCGCAGGGCAATGACTTGCTGGCGCAGGGGGCGGATTTGTTGAAGGGGTTCTTCAAGAGCTGAGCAGCGTTCTTGAAAAAAAGCCGGCAGATGCCGGCTTTTTTTATTTGGGGACAGCGCGGGTTTCCAAGTCGCTAAAGACGCTGGGTTACTCGCTACGCTCGCCCTTCGGGCCAGCCTTCGGCTGTTCAACGCCCTATCGGGCTTTTGTCCGGCCTTCGCCGGGGCGACAGTTGGGTTGTGAGGACTGGCAATGTGGATGCCATCGGCAGTGTTCTTGCGTGGTTCCAGTTGTTTGAACCACGTTGCGCTATTTGTTCAGGGATACCAACAACACGCCTGCCAGCACAAACACCGTTCCGATTCCCTGCAACAGGCTCAGGGTTTCCCCCAGCACCGCATAGCCCAGATACAGCGTGGACACCGGACCCACTGCACCGATCAGCGCGGCCTGGCTGGCGCCGATACGGCGTATCCCGTTGGTCAGCAGGGTCGCGGGCAATACGGTGCAGACAATCGCCAGCGTGATGCCCAGTCCCAGCACGCGCGGACTCACCACCAGCGCCGACAGCGGATTCACCACCAGGAAATGCAGCACGCAGCAAATACAGGAAATGCTGAGCGCGATCCCGGTGAAGCGGTTGGCACCTATACGCTGGATCATCTCGCCCGAGCCCACCAGGTAGACCGCATAGGCCAGCGCGCTGCCGAAGACCAGCGCCATGCCCAGCCAGAGATGGCTGGAGGGATGCTGCACGTCCTGCCAGACCACCAGCGTCATGCCCACATAGCTCACCACGATGGCCAGCCAGGTCCGCGCCGTCACCGGCCGCTTCAGGACAAAGGCCGTGATCAGCACGGTCAGCGTGGGATAAAGGAAGAGCACCAGCCGTTCCAGGCCGGCGCTGATGTATTGCAGGCCCAGGAAATCCAGCAGCGCCGCCATGTAATAGCCGCCGAAACCCAGCAGGCCCAGTGCCAGCCAGTCGCGGCGATGCAGCACCAAAGGCGCTTCGCGGCGCTCCGCCAGGAAGATCATCACCAGGAAAAAAGGCAGGGCGAAAAACATGCGGAAGGTCAGCAGCGTGACCGGGTCCACCACCTCCTGGTAAGCCAGCTTGATGAAGATGGACTTGGTGGAAAACAGCACGGCCGAGGCCAGCACCAGCAGGATGCCGGTGAGGGCGGGGCGGGAGCGCAGGAAGGCGGGCATGCGGCTGGGAAAAGGGTGGTCCGGGACCGGCATCTTAGCCCGGCCGGGGTGCTGGCGGCAGCCCGCCATACGACAAAATTCCTAGTCATGGCAGCCACTTATGACGAGTGCGGCCAAGCCCTGATTAACCCGGCCTGACAAAAGAACGACCGTGCCTAAAAAAGTTACAAATTTGACCGGCGGGTACTCACATTGCCGGTAACGCTGCATTACAATCGCCGGCCTTTGCGCGTCCTGCGCGCATCTGTATCCGGGCCACCCAGGGGGTGGTCGTCGGGATGCTCCCCCCATATTTACCTGACAAGCCAAGGTGAGGGTTGACCATGCAAATCGGGATTCCAGCCGAAATCCTGGCGGGCGAAACGCGCGTAGCCGCGACACCGGAAACGGTGAAAAAATTCGCAGCGCTGGGTTACAAGCTGGTCGTACAGAGCGGTGCCGGTCTGGCCGCCAGCTGTACTGACAAGGCCTATGAAGAAGCCGGTGCCACGATCGCGGCAACGGCGGCTGATACCGTCAAGGACGCCGACGTGGTGTTCAAGGTGGCCGCTCCTACCGCTGATGAAGTGGCAAGCTACAAGCAGGGCGCCATCGTGCTCGCTGCCTTCGCGCCGCATCTCAATCCGCATTTCGATGCCTACGCCGCCCGCGGCCTGACCTGCGTGGCGCTGGAACTGATTCCGCGTATCACGCGTGCACAGAGCTCGGACATCCTGTCCTCGCAGGCCTCGCTGGCCGGCTACAAGGCCGTGCTGCTGGCTGCCAACGAATATTCCGGCATGTTCCCCATGATGATGACCGCTGCCGGCACCATCAAACCCGCGCGCACCGTCATTCTCGGTGTGGGCGTGGCCGGCCTGCAGGCCATCGCCACCGCCAAGCGTCTGGGTGCCGTGGTGGAAGCCTCTGACATGCGTCCCGCTGCCAAAGAGCAGGTGGAATCGCTGGGTGGCAAATGGCTGGACGTCCCCATGTCCGACGAAGAAAAGGCCAAGGCCCTGGGCACCGGCGGTTACGCCTGGGTCCCCAGCCCGGAATATGTGCGTGACCAGGCCATTGTCGTCGACAAGGCCGTGTCCGCCGCCAACATCGTCATCACCACTGCACAGATTCCGGGCCGCAAGGCACCGGTGCTGGTGAAGGCCGAAACCGTGGCCAAGATGAAGCCGGGCGCCATCATTGTCGACATGGCGGTGTCCTCCGGCGGCAACGTCGAAGGTTCCGAGCTGGACAAGATCGTCACCACGCCCAACGGCGTGAAGATCATCGGCATCGGCAACATCCCGGCCACCGTGGCGGCTGAAGCCTCGGCGCTGTATGCCCGCAACATCCTCAACTTCCTGCAACCGCAGCACGACAAGGAATCGCAGAGCCTCAAGCTCAATCGCGAGGACGAGATGGTCAAGCCGACGCTGGTCGTCGACAACGGCCAAGTGCTGTACAAGAAGCCCAATTAAGGAGCGATAGCGATGAACGAAACCGTCGCCCAGGTGGCCACGCAGGCAGCGGATGTTGCACAACATGCGTCTGCCGTGCCCTTCGTCAGCGTCATCACCGTGTTCGTGCTCGCGATCTTCGTGGGCTACTACGTGGTGTGGAGCGTGACGCCCGCCCTGCACACGCCGCTGATGGCCGTGACCAATGCCCTTTCCGGCATCATCGTCGTCGGCGCCATGCTGCAGACCGTGTACTTCAACGGTGAGCTCACCGCCACCACCGTGCTCGGCGCTGTTGCCGTGTTTCTTGCCTGCATCAACATCTTCGGTGGCTTTGCCGTGACCGAACGCATGTTGGACATGTTCAAGAAAAAGAAGAAGTAAGGAGCCACAGAGATGCAGAACTTCGCGCAATACGCGGATTGGGCCTATCTGATTGGCGCCGTCCTCTTCATCCTGGCCCTGCGCGGCCTGTCCTCGCCGTCCGCGGCCATCATGGGCAACCGCTATGGCATGTTCGGCATGGCCCTGGCCGTGGTCGCCACCTTTGCCGTGGTCGCCAACCTGGGTGAGTCCATCAAGCCCGGCTATGTGCTGATTTTCGGCGCCATGGTTGCCGGTGCCGTGATCGGTATCTTCCGTGCCCGCACCGTGCCCATGACGCAGATGCCGGAAACCGTGGCCCTGATGCACTCGCTGGTGGGTCTGGCTGCCGTGCTGATCGCCATCGCCGCCGTGCTGAACCCGCTGTCGGCGCACGACTCCGTGCACCGCTTCGAACTCTTCGTGGGCTGCTTCGTCGGCGCCATCACCTTCACCGCTTCCGTGTTTGCCTATGGCAAGCTGGCTGCGAAGAAGTGGGCCAAGTCGCTCAAGGGCGCCTGGGTCAAGCCGGTGCAGGCACTGCTCTTCGTGGGCATGCTGGGTTTCGGTTTTGCCTACTTCAGCACTGAAAACATCAACCACTTCTACGCGATGACCGCTTTCGCGCTGGTGCTGGGCTATTTCTGGATCGGCCCCATCGGTGGTGGCGACATGCC
>DASUXS010000169.1:0-6933 GCA_036377855.1 Moraxellaceae bacterium | reverse complement strand
CGCCACATCCGGCTCATCCTGCGGCGGTTGCAGCAGGCTGCTGCCATGGGCCACGCCATCGCCATAGAAGAAGACGCGGGGCAGCTGGTGGCCGCGCGCCACGACGGCACGGGCGAACTGCAGCGCCTGCCAGGCGTTTTCCTGGTGCGGGGCGGCATTGACCAGCAGGGTGAATTTCAGGGGGGGAGCGGCTGTCATGTCGCGATTCTAGCGAATCAGGCGCTGCTTTACCCGGAATCAAGCATTGCCTTACCCGGCTGCTCTTTATCCGGCCTGGCGCTCCGCCAGCCGGTCACGGATATCCGCCACGATCTCAAAAGAGCGCAGGCGGGCAGCATGGTCATGAATCTGTGCCGTCACCATGAGTTCATCCACGCCGGTCTCTGCCAGGAAATGCTCTATGCCGGCCTGGACATGGGCGGGTCCGCCTACCACGGCCAGCGCCAGGGCATGGTCCACCCCGGCTTTTTCGACTTCGCTCCAGTCATGGACATCCACGGCCGAAGGCGGTTGCAACGGCCCCGGGCGGCCACGACGCAGGCTGATGAACTGCTGCTGCAGGGAAGAGAAGAGGGCGCGGGCCTCGGCATTGCTGTCAGCGGCAAAGACATTCAGCCCGGCCATGGCATAGGGCTTCTGCAAAACGTTCGAGGGCTGGAAATTCTGGCGATAGGCGCGCAGCGCCGGCAGCAGGTAATCCGGTGCGAAATGCGAGGCAAAGGCAAAGGGCAGGCCCAGTTCCGCCGCGAGATGCGCGCTGAAGAGGCTGGAGCCCAGCAGCCAGATCGGGACATCGAGCCCGTGGCCGGGATAGGCGCGCACTTTCTGTTCGGCTTCACCGGCACCGAAATAGTTTTGCAGCTCGCGCACATCCTGCGGAAAGGTATCGCCACTGTCGCGCGCATGATGACGCCGCAGCGCACGCATGGTCAGCGGATCGGTGCCGGGCGCACGGCCCAGGCCCAGGTCGATGCGGCCGGGGAAAAGCGAGGCCAGGGTGCCGAACTGCTCCGCGATGATGAGCGGTGCATGGTTGGGCAGCATGATGCCGCCGGCACCTACCCGTATCGTCGAGGTGCCCGCCGCGACATGGCCTATCACCACCGCGGTGGCCGCGCTGGCGATGCCGGGCATGTTGTGGTGTTCGGCCAGCCAGTAGCGTTTGTACTGCCAGCGCTCGGCATGCTGCGCGAGATCCAGCGTATTGCGGAAGGACTGGCCGGCATCGCTGCCGGCCAGCACGGGTGAAAGATCGAGTACGGAGAACGGGATCATGCGGTGGCCTCCCCGGTAGAGGAAGCCAACTTGGCCAAGATTCTGGCCTAACGCAAGGCAGCTTCGGCGGGTATTGCGTTCAGGAAGTGCTAACGCTGCCGAAAAGAAAGTAGGCCTTCTATTCCTGTGGCTTTTACGAAGCCACTGCTTTGGCGCGCGCCTTGTGCAGCTTCGTGTAGTTGTCGACCAGGCGCTGATGCCGGTCCAGTCCTTCCAGCTTCATGCTGGTGGGCGTGAGGCCATAAAAGCGTACGCTGCCATCCACCGAGCCCAGCACGGCGTCCAGGCGCTCGTCGCCGAACATGCGGCGGAAGTTGACGAGGTAGTCGTCCAGCTCCATCTCGTCATCCAGCATGACTTCCAGCACCACGTTCATGCACTGATAGAAGAGGCCGCGCTCGACGGTGTTGGTGTTGTACTGCAGGAAGGTTTCCACCAGGTCCTTGGCGTCTTCAAACTGCTGCAGCACGAGATGGATAAGCAGTTTCAGTTCAAGAATGGTCAGCTGCCCCCAGGGCGTGTTGTCGTCGAACTCCACGCCTATCAGGGTGACGATGTCGGTGTAGTCATCCAGGTCGCTTTCTTCCAGGCGCTCCAGCAGGGCGGCCAGCTGGTCGTCATCCAGGCGATGCAGGTTGAGGATGTCGGCGCGGAAGAGCAGGGCCTTGTTGGTGTTGTCCCAGATAAGGTCTTCCACCAGGTAGATTTCGGAATAACCGGGCACCAGGATACGGCAGCCGGGCGCGCCCAGATGCTCGTATACGGCCATATACACTTCCTTGCCCATGTCCTCGAGGATGCCGAACAGCGTCGCGGCCTCCTGCACATTGGAGTCTTCGCCCTGGCCGGAAAAATCCCATTCCACGAAATCGAAATCGGATCTGGCGCTGAAGAAGCCCCAGGACACCAGGCCGCTGGAGTCTATGAAATGCTCCACGAAGTTGTTGGGCTCGGTGAGGGCATTGCTCTGGAAGGTAGGCTGGGGCAGGTCGTTCAGGCCTTCAAAGCTACGGCCCTGAAGCAGTTCGGTCAGGCTGCGCTCCAAGGCGACTTCAAGGCTGGGGTGCGCGCCAAAGGAGGCGAACACACCGCCCGTACGCGGATTCATCAGGGTCACGCACATCACCGGGAATTTTCCGCCCATGGAGGCGTCTTTCACCAGCACGGGGAAGCCTTGCTCCTCCAGACCCTTGATGCCGGCAACGATGGCCGGGTATTTGGCCAGCACTTCCTGCGGCACATCCGGCAGTGCCATCTCGCCTTCCAGGATTTCCTTTTTGACGGCGCGCTCGAAAATTTCCGACAGGCACTGCACCTGCGCTTCGGCCAGGGTGTTGCCGGCGCTCATGCCGTTGCTGAGGAAGAGGTTCTCGATCAGGTTGGAGGGGAAATACACCACTTCGCCATCGGACTGGCGCACGAAGGGCAGGGAGCAGATGCCGCGTGCGGTATTGCCCGAGTTGGTGTCGTAGAGGTGTGAACCACGCAGCTCACCGTCCGGGTTGTAGATATCCAGGCAGTATTCATCCAGGATTTCCTTGGGCAGCGCGTCCTTGCGGCCGGGCTTGAACCATTTCTCGTCGGGGTAGTGCACGAAGTCGGCATTGGCGATGTCCTCGCCCCAGAACTGACCGTGGTAGAAGAAATTGCAGTTCAGGCGCTCGATGAATTCACCCAGGGCCGAGGCCAGCGCGCTTTCCTTGGTCGCGCCCTTGCCATTGGTGAAGCACATGGGGGAGTGCGCATCGCGGATATGCAGGGACCACACATTGGGCACGATATTGCGCCAGGAGGCGATCTCTATCTTCATGCCCAGGCCGGCCATGATGCCGGACATATTGGCGATGGTTTCTTCGAGAGGCAGGTCTTTGCCGGGAATGCGCGTGCTGCTGGCCGTGGCCAGGCCGGGCATGAGCAGGGCCTGGGCGTCGGCATCGATGCTCTCGACGCTTTCGATGACAAAGTCGGGGCCGGCCTGTATGGCTTTCTTGACCGTGCAGCGATCAATGGATCGCAGTATGCCCTGGCGGTCCTTGTCGGAAATGTCGGCTGGCAGCTCCACCTGGATCTTGATGATCTGTTTGTAGCGGTTTTCCGGGTCGACGATATTGTTCTGCGCGAGCCGGATGTTTTCCGTAGGGATGCCGCGGGTCTGGCAGTAGAGCTTGACGAAATAGGCCGCGCACAGCGCCGACGAGGCCAGGAAATAATCGAAGGGTCCCGGTGCCGAACCATCGCCCTTGTAGCGTATGGGCTGGTCGGCAATCACCGTGAAATCATCGAACTTGGCTTCAAGCCTGAGTTTGTCGAGGAAGTTGACTTTGATTTCCATGGTGACACCTGGTGCTGGATTGAAAGACGGCGCCGGCCGGGCATCCGCCTGGAATGATGAGGAGCGGGCCGTGCCGGCCCGGGGCTCCGGGAGCGGCATCATGGACGCGGAGGGCGCATAAAAAAAGGCCCCCAGTCGGGAGCCTTTTCGCTATATGGCGGAAGCGGTGAGATTCGAACTCACGGAGGGCGGAACCCTCGGCGGTTTTCAAGACCGCTGCCTTCAACCACTCGGCCACGCTTCCGGAAGACAGAAGCCGCCAGGAGGCGGCTTCTGCGAGCGGGCAAGGATACTGCAAGGGGACCGGGAGTCAACGTATGAACCCGTGCTCCGGCCCCTGACTGCTCAGGGTTTGGCCGGTGCCGGGGTGGCCTGCGGCTGCACCAGCGGGATCTGGCTGCTGGCATCCAGGGCTTCCAGCGTGTCGAGGCGGTGTTCGATCTGCAGGTAGCGCGCGACCTTGGTGGCCGGCAGCACCTTCAGGAACTTCTTGGCGTATTTCTCGCGCAGGTCGACACGGTCCTCATCGATGTCGTTGTACTCCTTGAGGAACTTGGCGGCCTGCTCGTTGCTCACGTCCGGATAGGATTTGGCGTAGTTCATGACCAGCTGGTAGAAGCGGTCATTCAGGCCGCTGATCTTGCTGTGGTATTCGCGGTACAGCGGCCAGAAGGCATCGCTTTCCGGCGCGGTCAGCGGCAGCGACAGCGTGACAACCTGCTGGCGGTCGGCGCTGATCTGCGTACGGGCGGCCTGCAGCACGGCACGGTTGACGGCGTCCTGCTGCTGCACGACGGCATCGTCGGCAAAAGCCAGCGGACTGGCGACGATGCCGGTCATGGCCAGCGACAGGACGAGGGTGGAAATACGCATGAATCACTCCTTGTGAGGGTCGGGAAAAGACTTGCTGCGCCGTCTGAGGCGCCAGGCGCGCATGAGGAGGCAGATTGCCATCCACAGGCTGACCGCGGCAATAGGGGCGGCCAGAAGGCGGGGCCAGTATAGGCCAAGTACCGCCAGCGCCATGAGAACGGCTCCAAAAATCAGCGTGATGGCGGCCTCCACCGGCCCCAGCTCGCGCTGCTGCATGGCGGCGGCCACGGTATTGCCCAGGCGCATGGCGGTAGCGACACGGCTGCTGCCACCGCGAAAGCGCGCCGGCGTGCGGCGGCGACGCCGCGGTTCACGCGGGCGCACCTTGCGGCGTTCACCCAGCACGATTTCCGTGGACTGCTCCAGGTCTTCCAGATACATCGCCTCCATCTCGTCGGCGAAGGCTTCGTCCTCGATGGCGATATCCAGTTCGTAATTGCTGATCCAGCTGGCCAGGTTGAGGTTGCTGGAACCGACACGGGCCCAGCGGCCGTCCGCTACCGCGGTCTTGGCGTGGATCATGGGGCCGTTCCATTCAAAGACACGCACGCCGGCTTCCAGCAGTGGCCGGTAGCCGGCACGCGAAAACGGCGACACCAGCGGGATGTCGCTGGAGCTGGGCACCAGCAGGCGCACGTCCACGCCATCCAGCGAGGCGGCGCAGAGCGCCTGCGAATAGGCGGGCGTGCCGACGAAATAGGCATCGGTCAGCCACAGGGTTTCCTGGGCCACGGCGGCGATCATCTGGTCCAGGCGATACAGGCCGCTGGTATAGGGCGAGCTGGCGATCACGCGCAGCGTGGTGTTGCCGGCGCCTTCCAGTTCTGTCGGCGCAGGAATTTCCGTCACGGGCAGGGGCGGGCCGCATTGCGCCCAGGTCTGGGAAAATGCGGCGACGATGTCGGCCACGGCCGGGCCCTGCACCTCGATGCCGGTGTCGCGCCAGGGCGCGATGTCGCGGGCGGCATTGCCGGTCCAGCGCTGGCTGACGCAGAGGCCGGTGACATAGCCGATGCGGCCGTCGACGGTGAGGGATTTGCGGTGGTCGCGTGTCAGCCAGCCGAAGGGGCTGTCCAGGCGCGCCGGATTGAAGACGCGCACTTCGCCGCCGGCTTCGATCAGGGGCCGGAACAGGCGGCGCGAATTGCTGAAATAGCAGCCCATCCAGTCGTAGAGCAGGCGCACGGTGACACCGGCGCGGGCGCGCTCGGCGAGGGCGGCGACGAACTCGCGGCCTATGACATCGTCCTGGATGATGTAGTTTTCGAAATGTATGCAGTGTTCGGCGCGGCGTATGGCCATCAGCCAGGCCGGGTAATTGCCGGCGGCATCGCGCAGCAGGCGCAGGGAGTTGCCGGCAATCAGCGGTGCACCGGCGGCCCGCGAGAAAGCCTGCTCGGCCACCAGGCGCCCGGGCCGCGGCAGCCGGTTGCGGGAGGGCGTGCTGGTGTTGTTTTTGTCCGGCGTGTTATTCATGCGCTGTCCGTGCCCGCCTTTTCTCCCGATGCTAACCGTGACTGCCGCCCAAGAGAACCCGCCTCTCCGCGAGAATCCGACTCTCCACGAAAATCCGACTTGGTTGTTCGTTTACGGCACCCTGCGTGCCGGCTCCGGCCATGCCATGCAACAGCAGCTGGCCACCCGGGCGGAGTGGCTGCAGGCTGCCTGGGTCGAGGGCCGCCTGTTCCGCGTGAGTTACTACCCGGGACTCGTGGCAGGTGCCGGACGCGTGCGCGGCGATCTCTATCGCCTGCCGGAGGCGGCAGCGTTGCTGGCGGAACTGGATGCCTTCGAGGAAATCCGGGGTGAAGCGGATGATGAATACCGGCGGCAGCTGACCGCAGTGCAGACGGCGGACGGACAATGGCGGCAGGCCTGGGTTTACTGGTACCAGCGGCCGGTGGCGGGGTTGCAGGAAGTGAGGGGCGGAGACTGGTTGGCGGCAGTGCGCTGATTCAATTCCGGGCCGGCTTTGCATTCTGTGCCGCTAAAGACGCTGGGTTACTCGCTGCGCTCGCCCTTCGGGCCAGCCTTCGGCTGTTCAACGCCCTATCGGGCTTTTGTCCGGCCTTCGCCGGGGCGACAGTGGAGTTGTTAGCTTCATTCGGTGGAGGCATCGCGGGCGGGGTCTGTTCTGCGTGCAAAAAAAAGCCGTGCAGTGCACGGCTTTTTTTTGCTGAAGCAAACCACTCAGCGTTTGCTGACCTGCGCATTCAGGCTGTCCAGCAGGATGCGGCCGGCTTCCATGGCAAAGGCCTCGTCTTCCGGTTTTTCCTTGTTGGGATCCGGATTGTCGGCTTCTTCCTCGGCCTTGTCCTCGGCTTCACGCCAGGTCTTGAGCAGGGCCTGGCCCTTGGCGGCGCGACGGCGGTTTTCCATGGCCAGGCGCTTGTCGTCTATGTCCTGCTTTTCCTGCTTGCGTTTGGCTTCATTCAGGGACAGCGACTTCTGCT
>DASUXS010000168.1:0-3144 GCA_036377855.1 Moraxellaceae bacterium | reverse complement strand
CTCTTCCTCGGCGGCGGCAGCGGCCTTGGCGCCGCCCTTGCCCTTGGCGCCGAGCGCGGCCAGCGCGGTCTCGTCATCGACCTCGGGCGGCGGCACGGCGGCGTTGCCGTCGTCGTCCGGATCCAGGTAGCCGGCGATGATGTCGGCGAGGCGGCGTTCATTGGCTTCGAACTTGTCGAATTCGTCGATCACGCTGGTGACGGCGCCCGGCCAGAAGGCCATGGCGTGCAGCACTTCGCGTATGCCTTCTTCGATGCGCTTGGCGATGGCGATTTCGCCTTCGCGCGTCAGCAGTTCCACGGTGCCCATTTCACGCATGTACATGCGCACGGGATCGGTGGTGCGGCCGGGTTCGTTTTCCACGGAGGCCAGCACGGCGGCGGCTTCTTCGGTGGCGACGTCGTCGGAGGCGGCTTCCGCGGTTTCTTCCAGCAGCAGGTCGTCAGCTTCCGGCGCGCGCTCATGCACGGGAATGCCGAGGTCGTTCAGCATCTGGATGATGTCTTCGATCTGCTCGGTTTCCGTGACGGATTCCGGCAGGTGATCGTTCACCTCGGCATAAGTGAGATATCCCTGCTCTTTGCCCTTGGCAATCAGCTCTTTCAACTGGGATTTCTGCTTCTCTTTATCGGTGCTCATCGAGGTGCCTCTAGGTCGGGCGAAAGCCAAGCGCGCGATTATAGCGGCGGGTACAAGCCCCGGCCAGCGCGGATTGTCATAGGAAAGGTTTAGCCGATATGGGGCTATCCCACTGATTTTCAAGGCGGCAAAGCAAAGGCGATGCCAGCTAGGCGCCCCGCTTCAGGGCCTCTATCTCCTGCTTGAGGCGGGCGATGGCGGCCAGGTCATTGCTGGCCCGCATCTGGGCTTCCTTGGCTTCTATGCGCAGGGCCTGCAGCACGCCCTGGAATTCGCGGTCCAGGCCGGCATGCGGTGTCAGGAATTCGCTGGCGGCCAGCTCGGTCAGGCGCTCGCCCTGTTCGGTGCCATGCCAGGCGCCCAGCAGGGCGGCGGTACTGATGCCGGGGCTCTCGCGCAGCAGGCGCACCAGCTCCACCAGGGTGCTGTCCTCGGCATGGCCCAGGGCCATGAGCTCCTCGGCGCTGGTCAGCGCGGCCTGCTGCGTGTCCTGCAGCAGCAGGCGTACGGCCCGGTCGGGCAGGGGCGTGGTCTGTGGCCGTTGCGCGGGGGCGTTCTTGCGGGCCGGGCGCTGGCGCGGTCCGCGGTCCTGGTCCGGGGGCTCGTAACCGGACGGGGGCTCGAAGACCGGCGCGGTGGCCGCCTCGGGCGGCTCGGCCCGGGGCCGGTCGGCGGGCAGGGGCGGCGTGTCCAGCACGGCGGCGCGCAGGGTGGCGGTTTCCAGCTGGGTCAGCTGCGCCAGCCGGCCCAGCAGCATTTCGCGGTAGAGGCCGTCGGGCAGGGTGGCCACCAAGGGCTTGGTCAGCATGGCCAGGCGGCTGCGGCCTTCCAGGCTGTCCAGCTTCAGGCCCTCGCCGAGATGGCGCAGCATGAAATCCGCCAGCGGTTCGGCCTCGTTCACCATGCGGTCGACAAAGCGGTCCTTGCCCTCTTTGCGCACCAGGGAGTCCGGATCTTCATCCGTGGGCAGGAAGAGGAAGCTGGCGCTCTTGCCGTCCTGCAGCGCGGGCAGGGCGGATTCCAGGGCGCGCCAGGCGGCCTTGCGGCCGGCGGCGTCGCCGTCGAAACAGAAAATCACTTCCGGCACCAGGCGGAAAAGCCGCTCCACATGCGTGGTGCTGGTGGCGGTACCCAGCGTGGCCACGGCGCAGGTGATGCCGTACTGCGCCAGCGCCACCACGTCCATATAGCCTTCCACCACGATCACGCGCTCGAGCTTGCCGGGCGCCTGCTTGGCTTCATACAGGCCGTAGAGCTCCTGGCCTTTGTGGAAGACCGGGGACTCGGGGGAATTCAGGTATTTGGGTTTTTCATCGGTGAGCACGCGGCCGCCGAAGGCGATGACGCGGCCGCGGAAATCGCGGATGGGGAAGATCACGCGGTCGCGCATGGCGTCGTAGACGCGCTGGCTGTCTTCGCGTTTCACCACCAGGCCGGTGGCCAGCAGGCGCTTTTTCGCTTCGTCGTCGCGGCCCAGCGCGGTCAGCAGATTGTCCCAGCCGGCCGGGGCATAACCCAGGCGGTAATGCTTGGCGATCTGGCCGGTGAGGCCGCGCTTCTTGAAATAGCCCACGGCTTTTTCACGGTCGCGGTGCGTGCGCAGCTGCTGCTCGAAATAATGCGTGGCGGCTTCCAGCTGGTCATACAGCGGCTGCTGCGATTCGCGCGGCGGCGCATCGGGATCACGCGTGTCCGGCACATCCAGGCCGACGCGGCCGGCCAGCTCGTTGAGGCTGTCCAGGAAGCCTTTGCGTTCGTAATCCATCAGGAAGCTGATGGCATTGCCGGAGGCGCCGCAGCCGAAGCAGTAATAGAACTGCTTTTCGCGGCTGACGGTGAAGGACGGCGATTTTTCCTTGTGGAAGGGGCAGCAGGCGCTGTAGTTCTTGCCGGCCTTTTTCAGCTTCACCCGCGTATCGATGAGATCGACGATGTCCGTACGCAACAGGACATCGTCGATGAAGGATTCGGGGATACGGCCGTAAGTTGCCATAAGCGCTCTGCATGTTTTGTAGGAGCGGCTTCAGCCGCGAACCTTTCAAATCCTTGCGCAGGGGTTCGCGGCTGAAGCCGCTCCTACGGATGTTAGGGCATCAGCCCAGCTTGGCCTTCACTTTCTGCGACACGGCGCCCGTATCGGCGCGGCCGGCCAGGCGTGGACGCAGGATATTCATCACCTTGCCCATGTCGCGCGCGCTGCTGGCGCCGGCTTCGGCAATGGCGGCGCTGACGAGGGCATCGATTTCCGCATCGGAGAGCTGCGCCGGCAAGAAGGCCTGCAGCACGGCGATCTCGGCGCCCTCCTTGGCGGCCAGCTCCGGACGTCCACCCTGCTCAAAAGCGGCCACGGACTCGCGGCGCTGCTTGATCATCTTTTCCAGCACGGCCAGCACGCGGGCATCGTCCAGCTCCACGCGCTCGTCGACTTCGATCTGCTTGATGGCGGCGGTGGCCAGGCGTATGGCGCCGAGGCGGTCCTTGTCCTGGGCGCGCATGGCTTCCTTC
>DASUXS010000167.1:0-5888 GCA_036377855.1 Moraxellaceae bacterium | reverse complement strand
CCTATCGCGCGGAAGGGTACCGGCAGGTTGTCAAAATCATTGCTGGCGCCGGCATCGGTGAGCTCACGGAAAAACAGGCCGATCTTCTGCACGCCGACGAAATTGCGCGGCGTCATCAGCTTGAAGTTGTCCATGGTGAGCGTGAAATCGAAATACGGGCGGTAGTCTTCGTATTTGCGGAAATAGGGAATGTCGGAGCGCGAGGGCTTGTCCGAGAACACGGCGCGCCAGTCCGCCTCCACCACGCGCCGTTCCGCCTCCGCCGTGGGAATGCCGGTGGCGAAGCTGCCACCGGCGATGGCGCCCATGCTGGTGCCGGCGATGCAGTCATAGGGAATGCGCAGCTGCTCCAGGGCCTTGAACACACCGACATGGGACAGGCCGCGGGCACCGCCGCCGGACAGCACCAGCGCGGTCTTGGGGCGGGCCTGGCCTTTTTCAGCGGCCAGCGCCGGCGCCGGCAGCAGCAAAGGAATGGCTAAGGAAAAAGCAGAGAGCAAGGAAAGGAAGGGTGGAAAAAACTGTTGCTGTTGCCCGGGGCGGATTGGCGTCCTGGTCGACATGGTTTCCTTTTCCTTGTGCTGATCACACAGCACGCTTTTTTTGTAGGTAGTGCTTAAACCGCCTCCAGCGCTTCCGCCAGCCGACCGACGGCAACCACCTCCATGCCGTCTATGGGCTGCTTGGGCGCATTGCCGCGCGGCACGATGGCGCGCTTGAAACCGTGCTTGGCCGCCTCCTTGAGGCGCTCCTGGCCATTGGGCACCGGCCGGATCTCGCCGGACAGGCCCACTTCGCCAAATACCACCAGGTCCGAGGACAGCGACTGGCCGCGCAGGCTGGAGGTCACCGCCAGCAGCAGGGCCAGGTCGGAGCCGGTTTCCAGCACCTTCACGCCGCCCACCACATTGACGAAGACATCCTGGCCCACGGTGGCGATATTGCCATGCCGGTGCAGTACCGCCAGCAGCATGGCGAGACGGTTCTGGTCCAGGCCCACCGCCACGCGGCGCGGATTGCCATAGGACTCGTCCACCAATGCCTGCACTTCTACCAGCAAGGGACGGCTGCCGTCGCGGGTAACCATCACAATCGAACCGGGGATGGCCTCGCTGTGCCGGGACAGGAAAATCGCGGAAGGGTTGCTGACCTCGCGCAGGCCGCGGTCGGTCATGGCGAAGACACCGAGCTCGTTGACGGCGCCAAAACGGTTCTTCACGGCGCGTATGACGCGGTAGCGCGAATCCGCCTCGCCCTCGAAATAGAGCACGCAGTCCACGATGTGCTCCAGCACGCGCGGACCTGCCAGCGCGCCTTCCTTGGTGACATGGCCGACCAGAAAGAGTGCGCAGCCGGACTGCTTGGCATAACGCGTCAGGAGCGCCGCCGACTCGCGGATCTGCGACACGCCGCCGGGGGCGGACTGCAGGGCTTCGGTGTAGATGGTCTGAATGGAGTCCACCACCAGCACGCGTGGCTTCTGCTCGCGGGCGGTGGCGATGATGGTTTCCACCGAGGTTTCCGCCATCAGCTGCAGGCGATCCATGGGCAGCTCGAGGCGGCGCGCACGCATGGCCACCTGCCCCAGCGACTCTTCGCCGGTGACATAAAGCGCAGGGAGGTTCTGGGCGAGATGGGTGAGGGTCTGCAGCAGGATGGTGGACTTGCCGATGCCGGGGTCGCCGCCTATCAGCACCACGGAGCCGGCGACGAGGCCGCCGCCGAGTACGCGGTCCAGCTCGGAGAGGCCGCTGGGCACGCGCTCCTCAGCATCGGTGCGGACCTCGGACAGCAGGGTGACGTTGGCCGCGGTACCGGCATAGCCGCCGCCGCGCGGCCCTTTGGCCACCGGTTCACGCACGATTTCCGTGAGGGCATTCCAGGCGCCGCACTCGCCGCACTGGCCAGCCCATTTCGGAAACTCGGCGCCGCAGGCGGTGCAGGCATATACGGCTTTGCTTTTGCTCATGATCCCCAGGCCGGCAACGCGTCCCGCATTGGCTGGGGACGAAGTCAGGGGATTGTAGGCGGCGACCGCCCAAAAATAAAAACCCCGCCGGTGTGGCGGGGTCGGCCTGTGGGTTTTCGCAGACCATTACGCGGTTTTCACCGCTCCTTCACCCGGGTCATCTCTCTTCCCAAGCCTCTGGGAGGGTCTAGCTCTGCCTACGATTCTAGAGATGACGCGGGCGAAACTCGGCTTTGCCAGCCATCACGTCGACACCGATGGCGTCCTCGGCCTCGAACAGGGCCTCGGGATGGCGGCGGTGCATCAGCTGCTTGAGCTCGCGCGCCTTGGCCGGCTCGCGCACGCTGATCACCATGAGGTATTTGCCCTGCGCGATGGCATCGTGGAAGGGCGTGAGCTTGTAGTTTTCATGACTGATGCCAACCATGCCGCCCACCCAGGCGCCGAAGCAGCCAATGAGGGCGGACACGAAGAGGAAGGTGAACAGGTCCATCTCCAGGCCCATGGGCTTCATCACCGCGATCCACAGCGCGAAGAGCAGACCGCAAAGGCCACCGATCAGGGCACCGCGCTCGCCGGAATGGATGAGGTCGGTACTGTCCAGGGGGGAGGCATCGTGCAGGTGGTGGCGCCTGACGCCATCGGCATCCTTGCTGACGATGTAGTAGCCGTCATCGTCGATGTTCTGGGAGCGCAGGGTGGCCGTCATGGCCTCGGCGGTATCCAGTTTGTCCATCAGGTAGTAGAGCGTGCGCATGAGTCCGTCCTCGCATCAGCCTGGGTTCAGGTTACCCCAGACCGGGACGCGTAGTTATACGGATTGGCTGTATGCAGAAAATGCGTTAGCGCGAGGGAGTCGAAGCCGACAACAAAATGGTAACGCAAGCGGGCACAATGTTTGCGCACCTGCAGCGCCCAGACCGGTAAGTGCCTACCATACCTCGCGTTTGACGCGGTCGGTGACCTTGCAGAAGAGCTCGTAGCTGATGGTGCCGGCATAGGCCGCCACGACGTCGGCGGACAGGCCCTCTCCCCAGAGCACGCAGGGGTCGCCCACATTCACCGGGAACTGGCCCAGGTCCACGGTGATCATGTCCATGGAAACCCGGCCCACCAGCTCGGCGCGGAAGCCTCCGACCAGCACCGGAGTGCCATTGCGGGCATGGCGGGGGTAGCCGTCGCCGTAGCCTATGGCCACCACGCCGATACGTGTGTCCCGGGATGCCGTCCAGGTACCGCCATAACCCACGGACTCGCCCTGCTTCACCGTGCGCACGGCGATCAGGCGGGACATCAGCGTCATCACCGGGCGCAGGCCCAGCTCCTCCGCGGTACGGTCCGGGAAGGGCGAGCTGCCGTAAATCATGATGCCCGGCCGCACCCAGGAACCATGCGAGGCCGGCCAGGCCAGGATGGCGGCAGAATTGGCCAGGCTGTCCGGTACCGGGCGCTCGCCATTGCGCGACAGCAGCTGCTGCACGGCACGGAAACGGCCTATCTGCTTTTCCGTCTGCGGGGATTCCAGTTCGTCTGCGGCGGAGAAATGCGTGAGCAAACCGATCTCGCCCACCACGCGTGCGGCACGGATACGACGAAACGCCGTAATCGCCGCCTCGGGCGTGAAGCCCAGGCGATGCATGCCCGTATCCACTTTCAGCCAGACATCCACCGGGCCGGAAAGTTTGCAGTTTTCCAGCAGTGTGATCTGCTCCTCCTGATGCACGACGACGGCGCAGCGCTGGCGCACGGCCTCGAACATTTCCATGTCGGAGAACACACCTTCCAGCAGCGTGATGGGCTGCTGTATGCCGGTGGCGCGCAGGGCCAGCGCCTCATCGAGATAGGCCACGCCAAAACCGTCGGTCTCGGCCAGCGTCTCTGCCACCAGGCGCGCGCCATGGCCGTAGGCGTCGGCCTTCACCATGGTCAGTACACGGGAATAGGGAGCCGCCGAGCGCACCAGCTGGAGATTGTGGTGCAGGGCCTGGCGGCTGATGCCGAGTCGCGCTTCACGCATGCAGACCGTTCCTGTGTCTCAATGCCTGGCGAAAGAAAAGAAAGCGTCAGCGACCATCAATACTGTTCCTGGTCGCGATCACGGTAGAACTCAGGCGCCAGGTCTTCGAAGCGTGTGTATTTTCCGAAGAAGGCCAGGCGCAGCATGCCGATGGGGCCGTTACGCTGCTTGCCGATGATGATTTCCGCCGTGCCCTTGTCCTGCGATTCGGGGTTATAGACCTCGTCGCGGTAGATGAACATGATGACGTCGGCGTCCTGCTCGATAGCGCCGGATTCACGCAGGTCGGACATCACCGGGCGTTTGTTGGGGCGCTGTTCCAGCGAGCGGTTGAGCTGCGACAGCGCGATCACCGGGCATTCCATTTCCTTGGCCAGCGCCTTCAGCGAGCGCGAGATTTCCGAGATTTCGTTGACGCGGTTGTTTTCCAGGCCGGGCACGCGCATGAGCTGCAAGTAGTCGACCATGATGAGGCCGAGTGCGCCGCCGTTTTCACGCGCCACGCGGCGGGCACGGGCACGCACTTCGGTGGGCGACATGGCGGGCGTGTCGTCGATGAACAATTTCTTGTCGCTGAGCATGGCCATGGTGGAGGTCAGGCGCGGCCAGTCCTCCTCTTCCAGCTTGCCGCTGCGCACACGCGTCTGGTCGATGCGGCCCAGCGAGGACAGCATACGCATCACGATGGAGTCGGCCGGCATTTCCATGGAGAACACCAGCACCGGCGCCCCGCTCATCAGCACGTTTTCCACCAGGTTCATGGCGAAGGTGGTTTTGCCCATGGAGGGACGTGCCGCCACGATCACCAGGTCGCCCTTCTGCAGGCCGGCGGTCTTTTCGTCGAGATCCGCCAGGCCCGTGGACAGGCCGGTGAGGGGCTCGTTGGAATTGAAGAGCTGCTCGATGCGGTTGACGGTCTTGGCCAGCAGCGGACGCAGCGCCTGCGGGCCTTCGCCCTTGGTCTGCTGTTCAGCGATGGCGAAAATCTTGCGTTCGGCCTCGTCCAGGATGTCGTCGGAGGTGGCACCCTGGGGCTGGTAGGCCGAATCGGAAATCTCGTAGGAAACGCGGATCAGCTGGCGCAGCACGGAGCGCTCGCGCACGATTTCCGCATAAGCGCCGACATTGGCGGCCGAGGCCGTGTTCTTCACGATCTCGCCCAGGTAGGCCATGCCACCCGCCTCTTCCAGCTCGCCCATGCGGTTCAGGGTTTCGGAAACCGTGAGCGCGTCACGCGGCTTGGACTCATCCGCCAGCTGGGCGATGGCCTTGAAGATCAGGCGGTGGTCGCGGCGGTAGAAGTCCGCCTCGGTGACGATTTCCGCGGCGCGGTCCCAGGCCGTCTCCTCCAGCATGAGCGCGCCCAGCACGGACTGCTCGGCCTCCAGCGAATGCGGGGGCAGCTTGAGGCTGGCAACGGCGTTGTCGGCGGCGGGCGCCGTGGCGGGAATGTCGTTCATGGGGTACTCGTCCGCGATCCGGCAAGATTACCTGAGGTGCCGCGCAACCGCAGCCTTTCTGCCAGCGGACTGACAGGCGCGGCAGGCGGAAAAACAAAAGGCGCCCCGGCTTGCACCGGGACGCCTTTCGCGGACCATCGAGGCTTATTCAGCGACGATGGTGGCCTTCACGGTGACCGTGACTTCGGAGTGCAGCTGCAGATCCACGTCATAGTCGCCGGTGGAGCGCAGGGCACCCAGGGGCAGGCGCACTTCGCTCTTGTCGACCGGCTGGCCCAGCTTGGTGATGGCTTCCGCGATGTCGCGGGTGCCCACCGAGCCGAACAGCTTGCCTTCGTCACCGGCCTTGGCGGCAATGACCACGGCCAGGGCGCTGATGCGCTCGGCACGGGCCTGGGCTTCGCCCAGGGCGGCATTGGCCTTGGCTTCCAGATCGGCGCGG
>DASUXS010000166.1:0-2120 GCA_036377855.1 Moraxellaceae bacterium | reverse complement strand
TGCCCAGCTCCACCGGCATGGTGATGCGCAGGTTGCCGCGCGGGCTTTCCTGCAGCTGCGTCACCGCCTGTTCGGCATCGCGCAGCTCGCCCAGCACGCGCCGGGTACGGTCGAAAAAGACCTGGCCGGCCTCGGTCAGGTGCAGCTTGCGGGTGGTGCGCTGCAAGAGGCGCACGCCCAGGTCGGCTTCCAGGCGCGACAGGGCGCGGCTGACGGAGGACTTGGGCTGGCCCAGGCGGGTGGCGGCGGCAGTCAGGCTGCCTTCGCTGACCACGCGCTCGAAGACGGCGACATCGTTGAGATCCATGGAGTAAGGGGTCCCGGGGCATTGTTGAGGATGCGGCAACAGTCTATTCCCAAAGACCCGACTAATCACCATGGGGGAACAATACTAATCTTTGCCCATCGACGGACGGCCCCGACGCCGCCCCTCAAGGCAGGACGGCCCCGGCCGCCCCATAACGAGGAGGACAGACCATGATCACCACCCGCAAGAGCGAAGACCGCGGCCACGTCAGCTTCGGCTGGCTCAACGCCCGCCACAGCTTCTCCTTCGGCTCCTACCACGAGCCGCGCCATATGGGCGTTTCCGCCCTGCGCGTGATCAACCAGGACATCGTGAAGGCCGGCACCGGTTTCCCGGCGCATGCGCATGACAATATGGAAATCCTGACCTTCGTGCTGCGCGGCGCCATCACCCATCGCGACAGCATGGGCAACGAAGCCCGCCTGCCCGCCGGTGAGTTCCAGCTCATGAGCGCCGGCACCGGGGTCACGCACAGCGAATACAACCGCGAAGCCGACACCCTGGAGCTGCTGCAGATCTGGCTCTACCCGAATGTGGAAAACGCCGAGCCGGGCTACCAGCAGAAGCGTTTCCCCGAGGTCGAGGGCCTGCAGCTGGTGGTGTCACCGGATGGCGCCGAGGACTCGCTGCTGATACGCCAGGATGCCCGTATCTACCACGGCCGCTTCGCCGCCGGCCGTGAAGAAAGCCCGCTGCTGCAAGGCAAGGCCGGCTGGATACAGGTCATCAAGGGCGAGATCACGGTGAACGGCACGGTGCTGCAGGACGGTGACGGTGCCGCCATCCGCCAGGAAGAAAAGCTGGAGCTGCGCGCCCAGCGCGACAGCGAATTCCTGCTCTTCGACCTGCCCTGATCACGCCACACTGAAAACGCCACGCCCTCAGCACGAGGGCGTGGCAACCCAAAAAGAATCCCCGGAGTCTGCCATGAACACTGTCCTTCACGATGCCGCCCTCAAGCAGCTTTTCACCGAAGCCCGCACCCATAACGGCTGGCTGGACAAACCCGTCAGCGACGAACAGCTGAAGCTGCTCTATGAGCTCACCGTCAGCGGTCCCACCTCGGCCAACTCGCAGCCCGCGCGCATTGTTTTCGTGAAGAGTGCCGAAGCCAAGGAACGCCTGCGTCCCCTGCTGGCGCCGGGCAATGTGGACAAGACCATGTCTGCACCGGTCACCGCCATCATCGGCAGCGACCAGCAGTTCTACGAGCAGCTGCCCGTCTTCTTCCCGCATGTGGATGCCAAAGCCTGGTTTGTCGGCAACGACGCGCTGATCCAGACCACCGCTTTCCGCAACAGCTCGCTGCAGGGCGCCTACCTCATCCTGGCGGCCCGTGCCCTGGGCCTGGATACCGGTGCCATGTCCGGTTTCGACAATGCTGGCGTGGACCGCGAATTCTTCGCCGGTACCGCCGTCAAATCCAACTTCCTCGTGAACATTGGCTATGGTGATGCCAGCAAGCTCTTCCCGCGCAGCCCGCGGCCCGGCTTTGCCGATTTCGCGAAGATTCTTTAAGCGTTACAACCGAGCCAACCCTGAATCGCAAAACCCTGAACAGCCCAACCAAGGAGCAACAACATGGAATTCTTCCGCAGCATCAACAACAAGGTCGCTGACATCGTCGCCACGCCGGCCATCAACAGCGTGCTCATCCTGGCCGCCCGCCTGCTGGCCTCCGCCATCTTCATCATCGCCGGCTGGGGCAAGATCACCGGCTATGCCGGCACCGCGCAGTACATGGCTTCCATGGGCGTGCCCGCCGCGCTGCTGCCCCTGGTCATCCTGCTGGAACTGGGTGGTGGCCTGGCCC
>DASUXS010000165.1:0-9611 GCA_036377855.1 Moraxellaceae bacterium | reverse complement strand
TGTCTCACCACGCAGGACATACGCGGCCAGTTTGGGATATTCGTTGAGCATGCCTGACGGTTTTAGTCTTAGCAGTACGGACACCATCAGGAGATCGCCCGCGCTGAATTCACCATCCAGCCAGTCCGCCTCCCCCAATCGACGGGAAAGCTGATCCAGCCGCGTGCGGATACGATCCTGCACCAGGGGCAGTCGCTCCTGGCTCCAGGGTTTGTCGCCCTCGAGAATGCGGGCTGTGACCAGGTCGAGGATAGGGGGCTCCACCGTATTGAGGGCGGCAAACATCCAGCTGATGGCGCGTGCACGGGCATTGGCATCGGCGGGCAACAGGCCGGCGTGCTGTTCGGCGATATGGAAAACGATGGCGCCTGATTCAAACAGGACCAGCTCGCCTTCCTCATAAGTCGGAATCTGGCCGAAGGGATGCAGCACCAGGTGTGCCGGTTCCTTCATGGCCTGGAAGGAAACCAGGCGGACTTCATAGGGCTGTTTCACTTCTTCAAGCGCCCAACGCACACGGGTGTCGCGCGCCAGCCCTTTGCCGCCGTCGGGGGAGCGCTCAAAAGCGGTAATCGTGATGGTCATTGCAGGGTACCTCTTTGCGGCGCTCAGCTTGAATAATCGGGTGCTGG
Source organism: Moraxellaceae bacterium (assembly GCA_036377855.1). Taxonomy (GTDB): domain Bacteria; phylum Pseudomonadota; class Gammaproteobacteria; order Pseudomonadales; family Moraxellaceae; genus UBA2031. The sequence goes on along the minus strand of DASUXS010000165.1, from coordinate 8,979 downwards.
CTGATGACCGGATTCAGGCCGCACAAACGTGTTTTTCACCCGTTTGGAGACAACAAAGTAGGGAATCCAGATAAGTGCTGAGAGTACGGCCCTTGTGATCTCAGATGACATCTGCATTTTCTCACCGGCCTCTATTGCCGGAATGAGATCGGCAAGATAAAGGCTGCCTGCAGCAAGAACGATATTGGCTACAAGCAGGACAATCATGAAGGCTGGAAATTTGTATGACTTGGAAAAGAACAGGAAAGCGACATAGAGGCCGAAGAGCAGGTAGGCAGCACTGCCAATGATTTCGTAAACAATGGTACGAGCCCATAAGGGATGATAATGCTCGCTACCCGGGGTGGTCAGTAGCTCCCAGCCTCCATCCCGGAATATCGGCAGGTAGTCCGTATAAAAAGACAGTGCGATTTGAATGGGTATCGCAATCAGGCCAATGGCAGGAAGAATCAGCCATCCTCCGATTCCTTTGACGTCGTTGTCAGCCGTTGTCACCGTGCTCTCCTGGACTGCATGGTCAAGACAGGTGCGGCCAAAGGTATGTCAAAAGCGCCTGCGGCGGAAATACGTAGTGCCCGCAATGACAGGAGCTGTCGAGGGCTGATGGATGGGGTGCCGGCGTAGCGACAGAGCTGTGCAGTAGCTGACTCACTCCGCCCGCTTGAACTCCACCACATTACTGTTCGCCTGCTCCGGCGTGGTGGTCTTGGCATCGTGTATGCCGAGAAAGGCCTTCAATTCTTCCCGCCGGCCGCAGCCGTCATGATAGCCCAGGGCCATCAGGTCCTGGCAGTAGGCGGCTTCGAAGAGCAGGTAGCTGAGCACGCCGGAGCCGTCGCGGTGGGTGGCGCCGGAGCCGCGTACGAACAGGCGTATGCTTTTGGGCAGGAGGCGGGCGTGGCGCAGGGCGATGGTGTCCAGTACTTCGGCGGGTGGGGCCATCACCATCACTTCCACCTTGCGCAGCGTGGAGTGCTGGTGGCGCACTTCTTCAGGTATCAGGTCCAGGGTGTTGTTCACGCGCAGCAGGCGCTCGATGTCGGCTTCCAGGCTGTCGATGAAGGAGCTGTTCATGATGTGGCTGACCACCTGCGCGATGCTGGGATAGGCCAGGGCCTTGTCGCGTATGCGGCGGTTGGACTGGCCGCCGACACCGATGACGAGCACGCGTTCCGCGCCCAGGTGCAGGGCAGGGCTGATGGGGGAGAGCTGGCGCAGGGCGCCGTCGCCGAAATATTCGCGGTTCACGCGCACGGCCGGGAAGATGATGGGGATGGCGGCCGAGGCCATGAGGTGGTCCAGCGTGATGTCCGAACGTATGCCTATGCGGCGTGAACGCCGCCAGTTCTCCAGCTGTGCCATGCCCTGGTAGAAGCTCACGGATTCGCCGCTGGCATAGCCGGAGGCGGTGATGCAGAGCGCGCGCAGGTGGCCGCCGTCTATGGCCTGTTGCACGCGCTCCATGGGCAGGTGCCGGTCCAGCAGCTCGCGCAGCGGGCTGTTGTCCAGCAGGGACACGGGCAGGTCGCGGATGAGGCGGCCGAAGGCCATGGTCCAGATAAAGCGCGCGGCGCGGCGCAGCACGCCGGGCCAGTCGGTGCGGTAGACCAGGTCGGTGCGGAAATCCCCCCACACCGTTTCCAGCATGTCCACGCCGTCCTGCAGGCAGTGGGCATGCGTGGCCAGGCCGGCGGCATTGAGTCCACCGGCGGAGGTGCCGCAGATGATGTCGAAGGGATTGGGATAGTCCGCGGGCAGGATTTCCGAGATCGCGCGCAATACGCCGACCTGGTAGGCGGCGCGTGCGCCGCCGCCGGAAAGGATGAGGCCTGTGTGCTTGAGATGACCTGCGCTCATGATGGGCGTCCCGCAAGGCTCCTTCAGATCATTCTAGGTTTTTGCGGCAGCGGCGCGCGGGGTTTCCGTTTCAGCGTTGTAATCGGGGGCGTCAGCGGTCAGCCGGGCCAGGTGACGAAGCCTTCTTCTCCGGAAGCCTGGATATGCCACCAGCGGTCGGGGTCGTCGCCTTCGGCCCAGCTGCCGGGCGTGGCGCGTATCTCGCGCTGGAAATGCGTGAAGGCTTCGCGGGCGCAGGCGATGTCGTCGGCCCAGGGCGTGCGCGGGCTGTCGAACCATACGGACGTGAAGCCGGGACTGGCTTCTTCTATGACCAGGACGGGGATGTCCTGGTCGCCGTCGCGGACGGTGAGCCGCCATTGTTTCTTGCCGGCCGGCCGGGTCTTGCCGGTGCTGGCGGGGAAGCGGGCCGCCAGCCAGGCCAGGACGTCGGCGGCGGGGGTGGCATGCAGGTAGATTTCGATGTCGGGCGAGGCCATGGCAGGGGTCGGCGCAGGGAGGAAGCGCCAAGCTTTCGCGTTTTTGGCGGCAGATGCAAATGCCGGCTGGCCTGGCGGTGGTGGCGTTATGGACTACCCTGTGCGGGTCCCCGGTGGGACGTTGTAGCTTTTTTGCGAACCGCCCCTTTGTAGGACTGTTCAGGATGGCGCGATCCGTGAAGAATGGACGCAGACTTTCAGGAGACTCGCATGAGCATTCTTTCCTCCGCCTCCCCCGACGGCAAGGAACTCACCATCTTCATCAAGGGGCGTTTCGATTTCAGCACGCACCAGGATTTCCGCAATGCCTACGAAAGCGCGCCGCCCTCGCTGGGCAGCTATGTCGTGGACCTGCGCGAGGCCACCTACCTCGACAGCTCGGCCCTGGGCATGCTGCTCCTGCTGCGTGACCACGCGGGCGGCGACGGCAGCCGCGTGCGCATCGTGAACTGCAATCCGGACGTGAAGAAGATCCTGGCCATCTCCAATTTCGAACAGCTTTTCAGCATCCAGTAAGCACCCCATGCCACAGGGACTGGGGGGTAACCAGCGACTGCGCATCCTGGTTGCCGATGACAGCGCAACCGACCGCCTGATCATGGAGACCCTGCTGAAGCGGCAGGGGCATGAGGTGGTGTCCGTCGAAGACGGCAATGCGGCGGTGCAGCGCTTCGAGGATTCGCATCCCGACCTGGTGCTCATGGACGTCATGATGCCGGAGCTGGACGGCATCGCCGCCGCGCGGCGCATGCGCGAACTGGCCGGCAGCGACCTGGTTCCCATCATCTTCCTCACCTCCCTGCACGATGCCCGCGACCTCGCGGCCTGCCTGGAGGCGGGGGGCGACGACTTCCTCAGCAAGCCCTACAACCCCGTCATCCTCCAGGCCAAGATCAAGGCCTTCTCGCGCATGCGGCGCCTGCATACCGAAGTGCAGCGCCAGCGCGAGCATCTGGTTGCCGAGCAGCATGCCGCCAAGGGCATCTTCGACCGCATCGCCAACCGCGGCACCCTGGATGCCGGCAACCTGCGCTACCTGCTCTCGCCCATGGCCATCTTCAACGGTGATGTGCTGCTGGCGGCGCGGCAGCCGGGTGGCGACATGCTGGTGCTGCTGGGGGATTTCACCGGCCATGGCCTGCCCGCTGCCATTGGCGTGATGCCGCTGTCCGAGATTTTCTACGGCATGGTGGCCAAGAGCTTCGGTCTTGAGGCCGTGCTGCGCGAAATCAACCAGCGCCTCAAGACCGTGCTGCCACCGTCCGTGTTCTGCTGCGCCACGGCGCTGCAGCTGAATTACCGCGACCGCCGTATCGAGATCTGGGCTGGCGGCCTGCCGGATGGCGTGATCCACCAGCGCCGCAGTGGCGAACTCACGCGCATTCCCTCGCGCCACCTGCCGCTGGCGGTGCTGCATCCGGACCGTTTCCGCTACGAGCCTTTGGTGGTGGAGATGGATCCGGAGGCCGATGTCTACCTCTGGTCCGACGGCATCAGTGAAACCCGCAGCGCGCAGGGCGAGATGTTCGGCGAGGAGAGGCTGTTCTCGCTGTTCGAGGTGCTGCCGCCGCCCGAGGACATGTTCGATCACATCACGCACAGCCTGCGCCAGTTTGCGCGGGACTTCAGTCGTCCGGGCAGCCAGAGCGACGACTACTCGCTGGTGCGCATCCGCTCCGATGAAAGCCAGGCGCTGCCCCTGCCCAGCACGACCACTGCCTCGCGCCAGCTGCGCCAGATCGGCAACTGGTCGCTGGAATACGAGCTGCGCGCGGACAGCCTGAAATCCTCGGATCCTGTCCCCATGTTGATGCATATGCTGCTGCAGTCGCCCGGTTTGCGGGCGCACAGTGGCGTGATCAACACCATTCTCAGCGAGCTGTATTCCAATGCCCTGGAGCACGGGGTGCTGGGCCTGGAATCCAGCCTCAAGAACGATGCCGATGGTTTCCGCCGCTATTACCAGCTGCGCGCGGAGCGCCTGCAGAACCTGGGCGAGGCCAGCATACGCATCCGTGCCGAGGTCATGCCCATCCCGGAGGGGGGGCTCCTGCGCCTGCGCATGAAGGACAGTGGAGCCGGTTTTGCATTCAATCCGCACGAGGATAATCCGCAGCGGCCGGGCTACTATGGAAGAGGGCTGACCTTGCTGGCTTCCCTGTGCCGGCGGGTGGAGTATTTCCCCCCGGGGAATGAGGTGCTGGTGGAATTCGCCTGGCAGGAACAGGGCGCTCCCGCCCAGCCAGCCTGAACCGTTTTGACGAGGCAGAAATGAGCGAAGTGTATCTGGATGAGGTCCTGCTCGAAGAGCTGCGCAGCATTCTGGATGACGAGTTTCCGGCGCTGATCACCACCTATATCCAGGACTCTGGCGTGCGGGTGGACGAGTTGCGCCAGGCCTTCACGCGCGGCGATGCCGACGGTGTGCGCAAGGCTGCGCACAGCCTCAAGGGCTCCAGCTCCAACCTGGGCCTGGTCTACCTGGCGGATCTTTGCCGCGGCGTGGAGGATGCGGCGCGCGAAGGCATCCTGCAGGGGCAGGAACCCTGGCTGCTGAAAATCCAGCAGGAGCAGCAGCATGCGGTGGTGTTGCTGCGGGACAGGGTCTAGGCCGGTTACCCCTTCTTCCTCTCACCGTTCGTGCTGAGCTTGTCGAAGCACCAAAAGCCATCAGCCATTCCTGTCCTGCTAAAGACACTGGGCCCCGGCCTTCGCCGGGGCGACAGTGGGGTTTTTAACTGGTGATTGAATGTGGCCAATGCCCTTCGACAAGCTCAGGGCGAGCGGTGGTAAATAATGAGTCCATGAAAAAAGCCGGCTTGAAGCCGGCTTTTTTTATTGCGGTGTTGGGGGCTCAGACGATGCGTTTGTCCTTCAAACGCTGCGCCGCGGCCTCCAGGGCCTTCACGATGCGCTCCTTGTCGTAGTTCTTCACCTTGTTGATATCCATGAGCATGGCGAAGCCATCCAGCTCGTGCTCTATCCAGGTGGTGTGGGCACCCATGTCGGCGCGGAAATCCATGACCTGCCAGACCTGCACCGGGTTGGCGATGCCGCGCAGGCGCACCGTGCCTTTTTCGCGGCACATGATCTTGTCGCGCACCAGCAGGTAGGTGTCGTTGGAAATCAGGATTTCATCCGGTTCGGCGGCGTTCTGCAGGCGCGAGGCCAGGTTGGCGTCGCGGCCGATGATGGTGTAGTCCATGCGCGACTCGGAGCCGAAATTGCCCACATGGCAGTAACCGGTGGTGATGCCCATGCGCACATGCAGCGGCTTTTCCACGCCCATGCTGCCCCATTTCTGGCGCATCACCTGCATCTGCTTGCGCATGTCTATGGCCATGGACACGCAGGCCAGGGCGTCTTCCTTGGCGCCCTTGGTGCTGGGGTCGCCGAAGAAGATGAGGATGGCGTCGCCGATGAACTTGTCGATGGTGCCGCCGTAGCGCAGCGCGATCTTGGACATCTGGTCGAAGTAGTAGTTCAGCATCTCGGTCAGCGCGTCCGGGGACATTTCATCCGTGGTTTCGGTGAAGTCCTTGATGTCCGAGAAAAACACCGAGAGCTTTTTGCGGTGGTTCTGCAGGCGGGCATCGCGCTTGCCGGAGAAGATGGATTCCCAGACCTGCACGGGCAGGTATTTCATCAGCTTGCGCGACAGCTGTATGGACTGTTCCTGCTGCTCCAGGATCTGGTTCTTGGCCTTGAGCAGGTTGCGCGCCTGGGCGCGGATATAGAAAGCGGAGAGGCCCACGTAAGCGGTGAAGCCGCCGATGGCGACCATGGTCATCACCGCCGGCGTCAGCGCATAGGGCATGACATTGAAGCCGAAGACCACGCCACCCAGCAGGCTGCCAACGAGCGTGACGAAGGCGGCCAGCGTGACCAGGTAGAGATTGCCGAAGGCCATGGCGCTGGTGAGCAGCAGGCCCAGGAAAGTCATGGTCGGCACCAGGCTGTAGCCGGCGGCGGAAATGCCGATGCCGACCGCGAGGGCATCGGTGAGCATCACCGCGCCTTCGGCCTGGTCCGGATAGCGCTCCTGCAGCCAGGCCTGGAAAAAGCGCTGGGCCCAGGGAATGAGCACGGTCAGGGGAATGATGGCGATGACACTGGTGTCATAGATGCCGGAGTAAATGCCGGCCGCAAAAACACAGCCGGCCACGATATAGGCCAGCATGCGGGTGTTTTGCATTGTTACCAGGGAGCGGTCTTCTTGTTCTTGTTCGTCAATCGACATGGGCGGCAGCACGGACTCAGGTCGGCAGCATCAATATGAAGACTGCATATGCAAAAAATCAGAAGGGGATTTTGCCTGTCAGCATGTCTTTGTACATCACAAAATCGCCCCAGAGGCTGTAAAAAGGATAGTCAAAGGTGGCAGGGCGGTTCTTTTCGAACACGAAATGACCAAGCCAGGCAAAACCGTAACCGGCCACGGGCAGCACCAGCAGCAGCCAGAGGTTGCCGGTGGCGATGGCGGTGGCCAGCAGGGTGATCACCAGGGTGGTGCCGACAAAATGCAGGCGGCGGCAGGTACGGTCCGAGTGCTCACTCAGATAGTAAGGGTAGAACTCGGCAAAGCTGGCGAAGCGGGTGTCAGTGGTCATGCGTGCAGGGAGGGCTGGCCGTGGACTGCAGGCATCTTGGCCCCCCTGTTCATGGGGGTCAAGCCGCTTACCGCAAGCGGGTGGCAGCTTCGTCGGCCCTTTCTGCCGCCGGGTCCGCCAGGCGGAACAGGGCCTCGCGGTCCAGGATTTGCAGCTCCCGGCCGGCGGTATGGATGAGGCCGGCCTGTTCCAGGCGGCTGAAGAGGCGGCTGACGGTTTCTATGGTCAGGCCCAGGTGGTTGGCGATGTCCGTGCGCGACATCGGCAGGGTGAACTCGGTGCCCGAAAGCTGGCGGCGGCTGAAGCGCGTGGCCAGGCCGATGAGGAAGGCGGCGATGCGGGCTTCGGCCTGGCGCTTGCCCAGCAGCATGAGCATCTGCTGGTCACTCTGGATTTCCTGGCTGAATAGCCGGAAGAGGTGATGCTGCAGGCCGGGCTGGTGGGCGGCCAGGTCTTCCAGCGAATCAAAGGGGATGACGCAGAGTGCGGTATTGTCCAGGGCGATGGCGGTACTGCTGTGCTGGTCCTTGTTGACGGCATCGAGGCCGACGACTTCGCCCGCCAGGTAGAATCCGGTGATATGTTCAGTGCCATCACTCTGGGTGACCGAGGTCTTGATGGCCCCGGCCCGGACCGCATAGATGGCGGTGAAGGGGTCGCCCTGGTGGAACAGCACCTGCCCGCGGGCCAGCGGCCGCGGCCGGTTGATGATGCTTTCCAGCTGGTCGAGATCACCTTCTTCCAGGGCGGGGGGCAGGCACACGGGACTGAGTGCGCACTCCTGGCAGCCAGACGGGGAACCGGATCGGGTGAGGGTGGAAACGTTGTTGTGCGGGTGTGATCGCGACATAGCGGTCTGCTCGTGGGCAGCTATCTAAAGCCTAGCAAGCCCCCTACTTTCGGAGGGGGGAACCACGACCCTTGGTCGGAAGCTGTCTGAAAATTGTTCAAAAACCGTTACGACCGGTACAAGCCGGCAGCAGCTATCTAGCACGAGAGTAACAGGTCTGTCCTTTCGAGGGGACTAGACTGGAGCGGTAAAGTCCTGGATGGCAAAGAAATTCCGCATAGCCGGGCGCTTGGGGCCGGGCGCTTGGGGATAGACCGGTGACCTCATCGGCAAACCAGATCAAGGAGACGACCATGGTGGCGATCAAGACTCTGCTGGTGGTATTGCAGCCCGGCAAGGTTGTGCAGCCGGTATGGCCGCAGGCCCTGGCCTGGGCCCAGGCCCTGGGCGCGCATCTGGAAGTGCTGGTGCCGGTGGCGCCGGATGTGAAGCCCGGCCTGGAGCTGGCGCCGCCGCTGGAAGACATGGCGGCCCGCAATGCCGAGCACCAGGCGCAGCCCTGGCTGGAGACGCTGCTGGCGGCGGCGCCGGCCGGTACCGGTCGCACCATCGTGGCGACCACGAACTGGGCGGAGACGGTGCTGCATGAGGCGCGTCGTCTGGAAGCCGACCTGCTGATGCTGGGCCAGTGCGAGCAGGACCCCGCCCGCAACCCCGATCTCAAACCCCTGCTGCGGCAATTGCCCAGCCCGCTTTACCTGGCACGTCGCGACAAGGCGCCGCGACGTATCGCCGCAGCTCTCGGCGCCGGCGCCGAAGATGCGCCGCATCGTCTGTTGAACCAGGCCGTGCTCGAACACCTGGTGGCGCTGGTGCTGAAATTCCAGGGCGAGGCGCGGGTGCTGTCCGCCCTGCCGAATCCGGTGGAGCTGGTGCCGCTGATGGGCGACGCCTATGCCGCCAGCTATGTGGGCACGGACCTGGAAGCAGGATATCGCGACAACCTGCAGAAGCAGATCACCGCCTTTGGCCTGGCCGAAGGCGTGCTGAAGGTGTCGCCGGGTCGCCCTGACCTGGTATTGCCGGAGCTGGTGCAGGAGGAGGGCGTGGATTGCCTGATCCTGGGCACGGTGGCACGCAAGGGCTTTGCGGCCTTCTGGCTGGGCAATACGGCAGAGGATGTGTTGCCGCGGGTGGGCAGTGATGTGCTGTTGCTGCGGCCGCAGGATTATATGGATCCGAG
>DASUXS010000164.1:0-9095 GCA_036377855.1 Moraxellaceae bacterium | reverse complement strand
CTTTGCCTGGCTGGCGCGCCAGACCGTGCTGGGCCTGCCCGGCAACCTGCCCGCCGTCACGGGTGCGGCCGGCCCCCGTATCCTGGGCACCATCTACCCCGCATAAAGCCTGGAACCCAGAAACAAAAACGCCGGCAGAAGCCGGCGTTTTTCATTCAGCACAAAGCTCTCATCGAGCAAGCTCACACCGAGAACGAGGAGCCGCAACCGCAGGTGCTGGTGGCATTGGGGTTCTTGATGAGGAACTGGGAACCCTGCAGGCCCTCGGTGTAGTCCACGTCGGAGCCCATCAGGTACTGGATGCTCATGGCGTCCACCACCATGGTCACGTCGCCGTTGGTGAAGAGGGAGTCGCCCTCTTTCACTTCCTCGTCGAAGGTGAAGCCATAGGAGAAACCGGAGCAGCCGCCACCCGTGATGTAGACGCGGAGCTTGAGGTCGGGATTGCCCTCTCCCTCGCGCAGCTTGCGCACCTTGGCGGCGGCACTGTCGGTAAGGGTCATGGCCTGGACCATGTCATTCATGGGGACTACCTGCTAGCGACGGCTTGTGGAGAAGGGGATTATCCCTAAACCCGAGTAAAACCGTCAACCTTTGACCGTATAGCCAGCGTTTCAGCCATTGGCAGCAGGTTTGACCGCCTCGACCTTGGCGCGGGCGCCTTCGGGCTTGTGCTCGATAAGCTGGATCTGCGACTTGTCCGTATGCAGCAGGCTGCCGTTGACCTGGGCGCCCAGCATCATCTCCATGCTCTTGTAATAGACATTGCCCTGGACCACGGCCTTGGCGGCCAACTCGATATGCTCGGTCGCATAGACATTGCCCGTCACCAGGCCGTTGATCACCACATGCGGCACGCGGATCTCGCCTATGACCTCGCCATGGATATGCACGGCGCCGTCATCGGACAGGATGTTGCCGGTGATCTTGCCTTCGACATGCAGGCCGCCGGTGAACTTGATGTCGCCGACCAGCTCGGTGTTGCAGGCCACGAAGCTGTGGTCCTTGTAGTCATTGCCCTTGAAGCTGCTTGTGGTCTTCTTTTTGCCCAGCATGATGTTCACCCTCGTCTACTGCGGAAAGACTAGCCCATCCTCAAGGCTGCACTTCCCAACGGAAACTTTTTTGCACCGGTGATCCCTTGGCCGGCCTCAGTACGATGTCCACGCGTTCGGGACGGAAGCCGGCCGGGAGCGTCCACTCGCCGGCAAGGCTCTGGAAATACTGCAAAGAGAAGCGGTTGTCGCCCACTGGCAGGACGACACTGCTGCCGCCGCCGACAAGCCGCGCTTCCACCACGCCGGTGAGCTGGCTGGCATTGTTGCTGACCTGGGTGAGCATGAGCCGGTAGGCCACGCGACCCGCGCCCAGCGGCCGCAGGTCCAGCCGCTCCACATTCAGGCCGGCCGCGGCCGAGCCCTTGGGCGAAAGCAGCTTCTTGTACATCGCCACCTGGTCTTCCAGGCCGGCGATGCTCTCCAGCAGATTCTTGTTTTCCTGGCGCAGCTGTTCCGTGGCGCCCAGCACGATTTCGCGGTCGTGATGCGCCACCGCCGCTTCGTCGCGCATGGCCTGCGACTGTTCGGCATACATGCGCACGGTCTGGCGCAGGCGCTGCACTTCATCCGGGGTCGCACCCACCACGCTGCTGCTATAGCGCGAGCCGGCGTAAAAACCGCCCAGGCCCGCTGCGATGATGAGGATTACGCCACCGATGCCCAGGGAAAGATTGCGGAAGGGCCGGTAAGGCACCAGCACCAGCTTCTGCAGCGTTTCCCGTTCACGACGAAACACCCGTGAGGCCTCAGGGCAGCAGCGCGATCTGCGTGAGACCGGCGGTTTCCGGCAGGCCGAACATGATGTTCATGTTCTGCACCGCCTGGCCCGCTGCGCCCTTCACGAGATTGTCGATGACCGACAGCACCACCACGGTATCGCCGCCCTGCGGACGATACACCGCAATGCGGCAGGTATTGGCGCCCTTCACCGAACGCGTTTCCGGCAGCGAACCCGCCGGCATCACGTCCACGAAAGGTTCGCCGGCAAAGGTTTCTTCATACAGCTTCTGCAGGTCGCCCGCGTCTGTTTTCAGCGTGGCGTAAAGCGTGGCATGGATGCCGCGGATCATGGGCAGCAGATGCGGCACGAAGGTAAGGCCGATTTTTTCCGGGGTCATGCGCGTCAGGCCCTGCGAGATTTCCGGCAGGTGGCGGTGGCCGCCCACGCCATAGGCGCGGAAGGATTCGGCGGCTTCGGAAAACAGCGTATGCACTTCGGCTTTGCGGCCGGCCCCGGACACACCGGATTTGGCATCGGCGACCAGGCGCGAGGTATCGACCAGACCCGCTTTCAACAACGGCAGGAAACCCAGCTGCACGGCGGTGGGATAGCAACCGGGATTGCCCACCACGCGCGCCTTCCTGATGGCAGCGCGATTCACTTCCGGCAGGCCGTAAACCGACTCCGCCAGGATTTCCGGGCAGCTGTGCGGCAGCCCGTACCATTTTTCAAACACGGCGGTGTCGCTGAGACGGAAATCCGCGCCCAGGTCGATGACGCGCACGCCGCGCTCCAGCAGTTCCGGGGTCTGCTTCATGGCCACGCCATGCGGCGTCGCAAAGAAGACCACGTCGCAGGCGCCGAGGGTCTCGAGGGAGGGCTCGCTGAAAGCCAGGTCCACACGGCCGCGCAGGTTGGGGAACATCTGCGCCACCGGCATGCCGGCTTCGGTGCGCGAGGTGATGGCGGTGAGTTTGACGTCGGGATGCTGGGCGAGCAGCCGCAGCAGCTCGACGCCCGTATAGCCGGTACCACCGACAATGCCTACCTTAAGCACGGAATCACCTGTTGGACTATCTGTAGGCCTTGCTGGCCTGGGGGGATTAAAGCGGAAAGTGGCCGGATTATCAGCCAAGCCCCCCACTCCGGCAAATAACGTTAGTTGTAGAAATGTGATGCAAGGGTTTGGCAGACTTGTGAAATTCATCCCGTTTCCAGCAAAAGGCGCCGCCCCCGCCGAGGACACTCCATGCTCTGGCTGAAAGCCTTCCATGTCATCGCCGTGGTCTGCTGGTTCGCCGGCCTCTTCTACCTGCCCCGGCTCTTCGTCTACCACGCCCAGACCGGGGACGAAGCCGGCCGCGAGCGCTTCAAGATCATGGAGCGCAAGCTCTACCGCGGCATCATGTGGCCCTCCCTGGTGCTGACCGTGGTCCTGGGCCTGGCCATGCTGGTGCCGCATTGGGACTACTACAAAACCCAGGGCTGGATGCATGCCAAGCTCAGCCTGGTGGCCCTGCTGGTGGTCTACCACCTGCTCTGCGGCCGCTACCGGCGCGCCTTTGCCGAAGACCGCAATGAAAAGAGCCATCGCTTCTTCCGCTTCTTCAATGAATTGCCGGTGCTGGCCCTGGTCGCCATCGTCATCCTGGTCATCGTGAGGCCCTTTTGATGAGATTCCGCTGATGAGCATGCGCCCCGTCACCCTCTGCTTTTCCGGGCTGGACCCCTCCGGCGGCGCCGGCCTGCAGGCCGATATAGAGGCCATTGCCGCCCTGGGAGGCCACGCCGCCGTGGTCTGCACCGCGCTGACCGTGCAGGACTCGCAGCGGGTCTACGGCTTCGAGGCGGTCTCGCCCGAGCTGATCCGGCAGCAGGCCGAGGCTGTGCTGGCCGACCTGCCGGTGGCCGCCATCAAGCTGGGCATGCTGGGCTCGGGCGCCATCGCTGGCGTCGTGGCCGACCTGCTGGCCGCCAACCCTCATATCCCGGTAGTGCTGGACCCGGTGCTGGCCGCCAACTCCGGCGGCAACCTGGCGGCGGACGACCTGGCCCAGGGCCTGTTCCGGCTGTTCCCGCGCGCCAGCCTGGTCACGCCCAATACCGTGGAGGCCCGGCGCCTGTCCGGAGAAAACGATCTGGACAAAGCCGTGGCCACCCTGCAGGCCCAAGGCGCCCGCCACCTCCTGCTCAAGGGCGGCCACGAACCGGGCAACCGTATCTGCAACCAGCTCTACGGTCCTGCCGGCCTGCTGGCGGAAAGCCAGTGGCCACGTCTCGAAGGCGAATACCACGGCTCCGGCTGCACCCTGGCCTCGGCCATTGCCGCCGGCCTGGCCGCCGGTCTTTCGCTGCCGGTGGCCGTGACCCAGGCCGAAGATTTCGTGGCGATGGCCCTGGCCGCCGCCGACCGTCCCCGGCCGCAAGGCCAGTTCCTGCCGCGCCGGGTCACCCCAAGGACAGCGCCATGAGTTCATTGCCCCGCGGTCTCTACGCCATCACCGACAGCAAGCTGCTGGCCGGCCACCTGCTGCCCGCCGTGGCGGCGGCGCTGGAAGGCGGCGTGAGCCTGCTGCAGTACCGGCACAAGCCCCTGCCCGGCAGCAACCGGCACTGGCAGGAAGCCGAGCAATTGCTGGAGCTCTGCCAGCAGTACGGTGTGCCCCTAATCATCAATGACGACGTGGAGCTGGCGGCCGCCATAGGCGCAAATGGCGTCCATCTCGGTCGTGGCGATGGCCCCCTGGCGGAAGCGCGTCGCCGTCTCGGCGACCACGCCATCGTCGGCGCCACCTGCCACGACTCCCTGCATCACGCCCAGGAGGCCGCGGCGCAAGGGGCCAGCTATCTCGCCTTCGGCGCTTTCTATCCTTCGCCCACCAAACCCGGTGCGGCCCAGGCGCCCTTGTCCTGTCTCAATAAGGCCCGGCGCTTCGGCCTGCCGCTGGTGGCGATTGGCGGCATTACTGCGGATAATGCCGCGCCCTTGATTGAAGCCGGCGCGCATTGCGTGGCCGTCATCAGCGACCTCTGGAGCGCGCCCGACATCACGGCCCGCGCCCGCGAATTCGCCCGCCTGTTCTGATTTCTTTTTCCTGCCTGCCGAGCCCGCCATGAGCCGATCCGACGAACTCTTCTCCGCCGCCTGCCGTCACATCCCCGGCGGCGTGAACTCGCCCGTACGCGCCTTCCGCGGTGTCGGCGGCACGCCAGTGTTTTTCGCCCGCGCCAAAGGCGCCTATCTCTATGACGCGGACGACAGGCAGTACATCGACTATGTCGGCTCCTGGGGCCCGGCCATCCTCGGCCACGCCCATGACGACGTGATACGCGAAGTGCAGGAAGCCGCCGTCAACGGCCTCACTTTCGGTGCGCCCACCGAGCTGGAAATCCGCATGGCCGACAAGGTCTGCGAACTGCTGCCCTCCATGGACATGGTGCGCATGGTCAGCTCCGGCACCGAAGCCACCATGAGTGCCATACGCCTGGCGCGCGGCTATACCGGCCGCGATGTGCTGGTGAAATTCGAAGGCTGCTACCACGGCCATGCCGATTCGCTGCTGGTGAAGGCCGGCTCCGGCGCGCTGACGCTGGGGGTGCCCAGCTCCGCCGGCGTGCCCGCCGACCTCGCGAAACACACCGTCACGCTGGAATTCAACAATCTCGAACAGACGGAAGAATTTTTCCGCGCCCGCGGCAGCGAAGTGGCCTGCATCATCGTCGAGCCCGTGGCCGGCAATATGAACTGCATTCCGCCCGCGCCCGGCTTCCTGGAAGGCCTGCGCGAACTCTGCGACAACTACGGCGCCGTGCTCATCTTTGATGAAGTGATGACAGGTTTCCGCGTCGCCCTCGGCGGCGCACAGGCTTACTACGGCGTCACGCCTGACCTCACCACCCTGGGCAAGGTCATAGGCGGCGGCATGCCGGTCGGTGCCTTCGGCGGCAAACGCGCCATCATGGAAAAAATCGCGCCGCTGGGCCCGGTCTACCAGGCCGGCACGCTCTCCGGCAATCCCATCGCCATGCGCGCCGGCCTCAAGACCCTGGAGCTGATTTCCGCTCCCGGTTTCTTCGAAGCGCTGACGGAAAAAACCGCCACGCTGTGCCGCGCGCTGGAAAAAGCCGCCGGTGACAACGGTGTCGCCCTCAGCACCAACCAGGTCGGCGGCATGTTCGGTGTGTTCTTCACCGACAGGAAAGTCGGCAGCTATGCCGATGCCCTGGCCTGCGATGTCGATGCCTTCAAGCATTTCTTCCACGCCATGCTGGCGGAAGGTGTCTACCTGGCCCCCTCCGCCTTCGAGGCCGGCTTCGTCTCGGCGGCACACACCGCGCAAGACCTGGACGCCACCGCCGCTGCCGCCAGCCGCGCTTTGAAGCGCTAAGCTGAAGCAAGGCGCTGGGCGAAGGAGTGCAGCGAGGATGCGGAAACGGCAACTCACCCTGCTGGGCGCCCTGCTGCTGTCGCTGCTGCTGCATGTCTTCGTGATCGGCGGCGGCGAGTTCGCGCTGCCGGATTTCTATTCACTGCCGGACGAAGTGCTGGAAAGCCGGAAGCCGGGCAAGGTGCAGCAGGTGACGCTGGCAAAAGCACCGCGCGCCAAACCCGCCGGCATACAATTTGTGCAGGCCGCGCCCAAGAAAAAGTCCGCTGCGAAAAAGAAAAAGGAAAAAGCTCCGGAGCCAGCGCCGGAAGAGGTCACTCCCGCTGAAGAAACCTCTGCGGCAGAAGTTCCCGCCGACGCTGAAGCCCCCGTTGCTGAAACCCCCGAGCCGGTGAAGCCGGAGCCTCCTCCTCCCTTCCCCATCCAGGTCGAAGCCGTGGTGGAAGTGCGCTACAACGGCATCCCCGTCACCGCGCGGCAGCACTGGGTGATGGAGGGCTTCCGCTATGCCATCACGCAGACGGCGAAAAAATTCGGCATCAGCCTGCAGATCAGCAGCGAAGGCCGCATCAATCCCGAAGGCGGCCTCAGCCCCGAGCAGTACCAGTTCAAGTTCAATGACAAGCTGCGCTCCAGCTGCAGTTACAAGGACGGCGAGATCCACTACGGCAAGACCAGCTCGCCCAAATCCGGTCCGCTGCCCTTCCCGCCGCAGGACATGGCCAGCCTGCCCTTCCATGTCGCCGTCACCTTCAACGGCCAGCCGCAAAGCCTGTATGTCTGTACGGGTAACAGTGTTTCCCAAGTCCGGCTGACCGCGCTGGCGGAAGAAAAGATCAAGCTGCCGGCCGGCACGTTGCGCACCCTGCACCTCACCGGCGAGCGCTACGACGAACGGGAGGGCAAAGTCATCAAGGGCTATGAGGTGTGGCTGGCCCTGGATTACTTCAACTATCCGGTGAAATTCATAGGCCAGACCAACAGCGGCGACCGTGTCGAGTTCCGCGTGCAGGCACTTGAGCTGGAGGGACAAGTGGTTCTGGGTGACAAGGGCGAGGCTGCCGATCTTGATGAAGGCGAGGTGCCCGAGTGGATACGCGAACGCAGCCAGCAAGAAGGCTTGAACAATCCTTGAGTCGCGTTTTCAATAGCCCCTGTTAACGTGAATTAACAGTCGCGTTCATAACAGCGCCACCAGCCCAGCGGCATCACGCCCTCATCGCTGGGAAAAAGAGTGGCCGGACAGGGGTCAGAATGACATTGCACCACCAGCCGAGCGTACGGCGGGAGGCCGGGCGTCGCCAGCCGCTGCGGCCAGCGTCCTTCCCTGCCTCGCTGTCCCTCTCCCTGTTCTCCGCCTGCCGCGATCCCCTGCTGCTGATCGATGCCTCGCAGCAGCTGCGCGCCATCAATCCAGCCGCGGAAGAGCTGCTGGGCTGCAAATCACGCCAGGTCTGCGGCCACCCCTGGCGCCATTTCTTCGTGCTGGAGCGCGACATGGCGCGCGCCTGGCAGCGCAATCCCGTCGTGCAATGCCTGCAAAGCCATCGCAGCCAGCCGCTGGCCGATGACAGCCTGCTGGTCATGGGCAACCAGCGCCTGCCGGTGCAGGGCTGCGTGCTGCCCGTCATGCGCGGCCGTCACATGCAGGCCCTGCTCTACCTGCAGCCGCTGGTGGAAGGCGCAGAAGCTCCGAGCCTGAATCCGCGCAACGAGCAGGAACAGCTGCTGCTGCAGCATATGTCGCGCCTCAACACCGTGAGCGAACTGGCTACCGGCATTGCCCATGAAATGAACCAGCCGCTGGCCGCCATCATGAGCTTCAACCAGGCTGCCATGCGCCTGCTGGCGGAAGACGACGCCGACATCGACCGCGCTTCCGAAGCCCTGGCCGAGGCCGTGAACCAGACACGCCGCGCTGCCGGCATCCTGGAGCGCCTGCGCGCCTTTGTCGGCCGCCGCGGCCTGGAGTTGCGGCCGGTGGCCGTCAACCAGGTTGTCATCAACGCCCTCACCCTGCTCAGCAACCGCATTACTGAAGCCGGTGTGCGTGTCAGCCTGCGCACCGAGCCCTGTCCCCCGGTACGCGCCGACGCGCTGCAGCTGGAGCAGGTCATGGTCAACCTGCTGCGTAATGCGGTGGAGGCCATGGAGGCCATTCCCATGGACAGCCGCCGGCTGCAGATCGCCACGCACACGATAGGCGGGCGCGTGCATGTCGCCGTCAGTGACAGCGGTCCCGGCCTACCCACGGCATCGACGCCGCTGTTCACGCGCTTTTACACCACCAAACCCGATGGCATGGGCCTGGGCCTGAGCATCTGCCGCAGCATCCTGGAAGCCGCCGGCGGTGAACTGTCCGCCAGCAACCAGGAACGCGATGACAGCAGCGGCCACGGTGGCGCCTGTTTCCGTTTTTCCCTGCCCGCCTGTTCCCCCGAGGAGATCCGTCATGGACACCCCGCTGCATGAGCCCACGGTTTTCCTGGTGGACGATGACGATGCCGTGCGCAGCTCGCTGGCGATGCTGATCAGCACCTACGGCCTGCGCGTGGAAAGCCTGTCCAGTGCGGAAGCCTTCCTGAAAGTCTGGCGCCCGGACAATGTCTGCTGCCTGGTGCTGGATATCCGCATGGCCGGCATTTCCGGCCTGGCACTGCAGGAGTTGCTGCAGGAACGCCGTGTCGACATTCCCATCGTCTTCATCACCGGGCATGGCGACATCAGCGCCTGCCGCCGCGCCTTCAAGGGCGGCGCCGTGGATTTCCTCACCAAGCCGGTGGACGAGCAGGCGCTGATGAACAGCATCCGCCTGGGCATTGCCCAGGACATACGCCGCCATGCCACGCAGCGCGAAGTCGGCGACCTGCGCGAAAAGCTGGCACAGCTGTCCGAGCGCGAGCAGCAGGTGCTGGAGTTGATGCTGGA
>DASUXS010000163.1:0-6598 GCA_036377855.1 Moraxellaceae bacterium | reverse complement strand
CCGCCAGCTGGCCCAGGACCAGGGCGTGCCGCCCTATGTGATTTTCCATGACAGCACGCTTATGGCCATCCTCGAGGCGCGGCCGCGCAGCCTGCGCGAGATGCAGCACCTGGCCGGCATAGGCGAAAGCAAGCTGGAGCGTTATGGTGAAGCCTTCCTCAATGTGGTGAATGAATATGCCTGACCGTACGGCGCGCGAGCAGTGGCGCGAGTACCAGCATGATTCCGGTGAAAAGCTGCCTTTTCTTTTTGCGCGCAGCTCCCGCCGTACCCTGGCGATCTATGTGAATCGCGATGCCTCGGTACTGGTGCGCGCACCGTTGCGGGTGTCACTGGGCGAGGTGGCGGTCTTCCTGCACGAGCGCTGGGACTGGATACAGGCACAACGCCAGGCCTTCTTGCAAAACCCTGCGCCCTTGCCTTTCCGTTACCGTCATGGTGAAACCTTCCGGCATCTGGGCGAGGATTATCTGCTGCAGGTGGAGCCGGGGTCGCGTGACCAGGCCAGCAGCAACGGGCCGGTGCTGACGGTACGCCTGAAAGAAGAATCGCTGCGGGATGAGGCAGCGCTGGAGCAGGCCATCGTGCGCTGGCAGCGCCGCGAAGCGCTCAAGCTCTTTCCGCAGCGCATGGCGGCCTGCCATGCCGCCATGAAATCCCTGTCCCTGCCCTATCCCCAGCTCAAGGTGCGCAGCATGCGTTCACGCTGGGGCAGCTGTTCGCGCAGCGCCATCATCACCCTGAATCTCGAGCTGATGCGCATGCCGGTGGACTGCATCGACTATGTCATCACGCATGAGCTCTGCCATCTGGTGGAGTTCAACCACAGTCCGCGTTTCTATGAGCTGCAGGCGCGTTTCATGCCGGACTGGAAGCAGCGCAAGCAGCAGCTGGAAGCGCTGGCCCGCGAGCACCACGGCCTTTAAGCGCTTTTTTCCGTAGCCTGGCTGGGCTGCTGTACCGGCAGGGTGAGGATGAAGGTGGTGCCCACGCCCGGCGTACTGCTGACTTCGATACGGCCGTGGTGGCGCTGGCTGATGATAAAGTGGGAAATGGACAGGCCCAGGCCGGTGCCCTGGCCCACGGTCTTGGTGGTGAAGAAGGGATCGAAAATCTGGCGGCTGGTATTGAGGTTCATGCCTATGCCGTTGTCTTCCACGCGGATTTCGATATTCGGCGATACCAGCCGTGTCGTCAGTGAAATCACCGGCTCTTCGCGTTTCGCTTCCTGTATGGCCTGCGCCGCATTCTTCAGCAGGTTGACCAGCACCTGCTGCAATTCAATCCCCGATGCCGGAATGATGGGCAGGGTGGGATCCAGTTCTTCCTTGATGGCCAGTCGTGCAAACAGCCCAGGCATGGAAAGCTCCAGCGCATTGCGCATGAATTCCAGGCTGGCATGCGCCACTGTATTGATATTGGTGGGCTCCAGCTGGCGGCTGGAGCTGCGCGAGAATTCCAGCATATGGCGCACGATTTCCGCGGCGCGATGGCCGGCGCTTTCCATGCCGGCCAGGAAGCGGTTGATGTCGCGCGCTTCCAGGTAGGCATTCAGCAGCTTGATATCCAGGCCCAGCGCGGTGGCGGCGGCCTGGTTGCCGGGCTGGTTGGGATTGAGGCGGCGCTGCACGTTCTGCAGGCTCTGCAGGATGGCGGCCAGGGGATTGTTGATTTCATGCGCCATGCCGGCCGCCAGTTCGCCCAGCGATTTCAGCTTTTCATTCTGCAGCATCATGCTGTCCAGCTTCTGGCGCAGCGTGACGTCGTCTATGCGTATCACCGCGCCGGTCAGTTCCAGCGAATGCAGGGGATAGACCGTGATGTCCACATAGCGCGTGGAATTCATATGCTCGATCTTCACGTTCTCGCGCGTGCCGGGTTCGCTGTTGGCGATGGCCTCGTCGATCATGTCCGTGGTCACGGGAAGGTCGGGATAGATTTCCTGCAGGCGGAAGCCCAGGGCACGTTTTTCACGTATGCCGGTGGCCAGTTCCGCCGCCGCATTCCAGTGCGTGACATGGCCGCTGGGGGTGACGCCTATCATGATGGACGGCATCGAGTTGATGATGCTGTTGAGATATTCCTTGGTCTCGTTCAGCAGGGCGGTGGTGATGCGGTGGCGTTGCTCGGCCTGTTCCAGGGTGTCGCTGGCCTGGCGCCAGGAGTCGGTGCGTGACATCAGCCGCTTTTCCAGCAGGCCCAGGGTCTCATGCAGGGAATGCAGCGTCTGCTTGCGGCGCTGGCGGTTGCGCAGCAGCACCACGATGAAGACGGCTTCCAGCAGCACGACCAGGGCCAGCAGGTGCAGCAAGGTCAGGCTTCCATTCATAAGGGGTGTCAGCACCGGTGTTGGTGTGGCGACGGGAATTTCCCTGTCGCAGAAACAACAAAGCAGGGCATTGCCCTGCTTTGTCTTGTCACTGGGCCATGATGGCGGGCATCACGTCCGGATTCACGCTTTGAATCAAAGCTTGCCGTTGCTGGCCGTTTCCGTGTTCACGGCCGATTCCAGCCACTTTTTGACACGATTGGCGTCACCGATACGGGTGTAGCGGCCGGCGGAATCCATGAGCACGATCACCACCGGCGTGGCATTGATGCGGGCCTGCATCACCAGGCACTTGCCGGCTTCGTTGATGAAACCGGTCTTGGACACTTCGATATTCCAGGTATCGTTTTTCACCAGCGCGTTGGTGTTGTGGTAGGCCAGCACGCGGCCGCGTGAATACACGGTGTGCTCGGCCGTGGTCGAGTACTGGTGGATTTCCGGATAGGCGCGGGCGGCCTTGACCATGCGCACCAGGTCCGTGGGCGAGGCACTGTTCTCGCTGTGCAGGCCGGTGCTGTCCATGAACTGGGTGTGCTGCATGCCGAGTTCGCGCGCCTTGCGGTTCATGGCGGCGACAGCGGCGGCGGTGCCACCCGGATAGGTGCGGGCGAGGGCGGCGGCGGCGCGGTTTTCCGAAGCCATCAGCGCCAGCAGCATGATGTCGCTGCGCGGCAGCGTGGTGCCCACGGTCAGGCGCGAGCTGGTGTGGCGCAGGTTGTCCACGTCGGCTTCGGTGATGGTGATGGGTTCATCCATGGGCAGGCGCGCATCCAGCACCACCATGGAAGTCATGAGCTTGGTGATGGAGGCGATGGGCATGGTGCGGTCGGGGTTCTTGCTGTAGAGCAGCTCACCGGTTTCCGCATTCATGACAACAGCAGCGCGCGATTCCAGCAGCAGGGCAGACTGCGCGGCGGGAATCTGGAAAATTTCCGTGGGGCCGACACGGTGGGGCAGGTTGGCCAGGGCCAGCAGGCGCTGGCGCTCGGCGGCGCTGATGCGCGCCACCGGGGCGCGGCGTTTGCCGTAGCGCGACACCTTGTTGGTGTTGCGCTTGCGGCTGGCAGTGCTGCTGCGTTTGGCGCCGGATTTGCTGGCGCTGGCCTTTTTCTTCTGCAGGCTGCTCTTGCCGGATTCGGCGGCATGGGCCGTGGTGACGGCAAGAGGCAGGCTCAGGCCGAGGGCGATGAGGCCGACCAGCAGGGGGCGGAAACCGCGTTTGAACATCTGTCGCATAATCTCGGTACTCGGGTTTGGGGCGCCGGGCAAAGGCCGCGGTTGGCGGCATTGCTGCAGTGACGCATCAATACACAAATACAATCCCTTGAAAAATATGGGGATGATGGTAGCAGTTTAGCAATCCTTTGCTAACGTCTTCCGGGTACTTTTTAACAATTTCTTCATTCTGCCGCCGGTCGCCGACGGAATTACAAGTCATTGATATCCCAGCTATTATCCTTACGTTTGGATGGTACAGGCGTACAAGGGTTGGGGAAGGGCTAGGTATTTTTACCTACTGTTCCCGGGGTGACCCCCGTATTACCCTGTCCACCAGCCCCCGCAAGCAGGGGTCTTTCCACACTTTCCGGAGCATCGCGTGATCAAGGTCCTGGTGGTCGACGACCACGATCTGGTTCGCATGGGCATTACCCGCATGCTGGCCGACATCGACGGACTCAAGGTCGTCGGTGAAGCCGCCAGCGGTGAAGAAGCCCTGCGCCAGGCCCGCGAGCTCAATCCGCAAGTCGTGCTCATGGACGTCAAGATGCCCGGCATCGGCGGCCTGGAAGCCACCCGCAAGCTGCTGCGCCAGGACCCGGACATACGCGTGCTGGCCGTCACCGTCTGCGATGAAGAACCTTTCCCCTCGCGCCTGCTCAAGGCCGGTGCCGCCGGCTACCTGACCAAGGGCTGCGCCCTGGAAGAGATGGTCAAGGCCATACGCGCCGTGGCCAGCGGCCAGCGCTATATCAGCCCGGAAATTGCCCAGCAGCTGGCGCTCAAGAACCTGGAAGAGGAGAAGACCTCGCCCTTCGAGGTGCTGTCCGAGCGCGAGATGCAGATCACCATGATGATCGTGAACTGCCAGAAGGTGCAGGAAATTTCTGACCGTCTCTTCTTGAGTCCCAAAACCGTCAACAGCTATCGTTACCGCATCTTCGAGAAGCTCAGCATAGACAGCGACGTCGAACTGACCTTGCTGGCCGTGCGCCATGGCCTGCTGAGCGCCGATCTCGCCTGAGCTAGCGGAAACCCCATGACTGCTGTACCGGCTGCTCCCGCGGAGCATATTGCCGCCATTCTCCAGACCTTGCCCCTGCTGCCCGGCGTCTATCGCATGATCGGGCAGGACGGCGACGTGCTCTATGTGGGCAAGGCGCGCAGCCTGAAGAACCGCGTCAATTCCTATTTCCAGAAGAACATCCCCAGCCCCAAGACACGGGCGCTGGTGGAGCGCATACGCCATATCGAAGTCACCATCACTTCCTCCGAGACCGAGGCGCTGTTGCTGGAGCAAACCCTCATCAAGGAGTTGCATCCGCCCTACAACATCCTGCTGCGTGACGACAAATCCTATCCCTACCTCTTCCTGTCAGAGGGTGAGGATTATCCGCGCTTGGCCTTCCACCGTGGCCCCAAGAAAGCCAAGGGCCGTTATTTCGGGCCTTATCCCAGCTCGCAGGCGGTGCGCGAAAGCCTGCAGCTGATGCAGAAGCTTTTCCAGGTGCGGCAATGCGAGGACAGTTTTTTCCGCAACCGCGAACGTCCCTGCCTGCAATACCAGATCAAGCGCTGCCGCGCGCCCTGCGTGAAGCTGGTCAGTCCCGAGGATTATGCCGGCGATGTGAAGCACACCATGCTCTTCCTGGAAGGGCGCAATGAAGAGGTCAGCGATGACCTGATTGCGCGCATGAACCGCGCGGCGGATACGCTGGATTTTGAAAGTGCCGCCCTCTACCGCGACCAGCTGGCGGCGTTGCGCCGCGTGCAGGAGCAGCAGTTTGTCGCAGGGGATAGCGGGGATGCCGATGTGGTCGCCGTGGCGGCGCAGCCGGGTGGTGTCTGCGTGCAAATCCTCTTCGTGCGCGATGGCCGCGTGCTGGGCAACCGTGCCTTCCATCCGCATATGTTCGGCGAGACGGCCACGGCCGACATCCTCTCCGAATTCCTGCCCTCGTTTTACCTGCAGTCCGAAGCCGGCCTGGATATCCCGGCGGAAATCATCCTCAGCGAGGAAATCCCGGATGCCGATGTGCTGGCCGCCGCCATACGCGAGCTGCATGGCCGCAATGTGGAGGTCAAGCACCGCGTCCGCGAAACCCGCCAGGCCTGGCTGCAGCTGGCGCGCCTGAATGCCGAGCAGGCGCTGGCCGCCTGGCTGGCCAACCGCACGCATCTGAGTGCGCGTTTCGCCGCGCTGCAGGAAGCCATAGGCCGCGATGCGCCCATCACGCGCATGGAGTGTTTCGACATCAGCCACACCATGGGCGAGGCCACGGTGGCGTCCTGTGTCGTCTTCGACGAAGAAGGTCCGCGCAAACGCGACTACCGCCATTTCAATATCGAAGGCATCACGCCCGGTGACGACTTTGCCGCCATGCACCAGGCGCTGACGCGGCGTTACCAGCGCCTGAAAAGCGGGGAAGGGCGCCTGCCTGACATCCTTTTCATTGACGGCGGCAAAGGCCAGCTGGCGCAGGCCATAGAAGTGCTGGGCGAACTGGGCGTGGAAGGCGTCACCCTGATAGGCATTTCCAAGGGCGAGGGCCGCAAGCCCGGCCTGGAAACCCTGCACTTCGCCGACGGTGCCGATTTCCAGCTGCCGGCGGATTCGCCGGCCCTGCATCTCATCCAGCACATCCGCGACGAGGCCCACCGTTTCGCCATCACCGGCCACCGTGCCCGTCGCGGCAAGCAGCGCACCCATTCCCGCCTGGAAGACATTCCCGGCGTCGGTCCCAAGAAACGCCGCGACCTGTTGCAGCATTTCGGCGGCCTGCAGGAGGTGGCGCGCGCCAGCGTCAAGGACCTCGCGACGGCGCCGGGGATTAGTTTAAGATTGGCCGAAGCCATCTATGATGCCCTGCACAGTCATTGAGCAGGGCCTTGTGACAGCAGCCCCTGTGCTGTGGAGATTGTATTGAGCGCTTCCCCCCTGCTGAACATTCCCAATGCGCTCACCCTGTTGCGTATCGTCCTGATTCCGGTTCTGGTGGGCTTGGCATACACCCCTTTCGATGGGGGTCTGATTTCGCCCTGGCTGCCTTT
>DASUXS010000162.1:0-4342 GCA_036377855.1 Moraxellaceae bacterium | reverse complement strand
CGCTTCAAACGCCAGCGCCTGGGCTACTGGAGCCTGGTCATTTTTCTGACGCTCTACGGCATCAGCCTGGCGGGCGAGCTGCTGTCCAATGACCGGCCCATCGTCGTGCGCTATGAGGGCCACTGGTATTACCCGCTGTTCAAGGATTATCCGGAGTCGGTATTCGGCGGCGACCTGCCACTGAAGGCGGACTACAACGATCCCTTCATCAAGGAGCAGCTGGCCCGGCCCGGAAATTTCTCCATCGCGCCGCCCAATCCCTATTACTACAACACGCTGAATTACTTCTCCAACGCCGACCACTATCCCGGCCCGCCCACGCGCGAGAACTGGCTGGGAACGGATATCTCGGGCTATGACATCACGGCGCGCCTGCTCTATGGCTTCCGCGTCTCCGTCACCTTCGGCCTGGGCCTCACTTTGGTAGGCACCGTGCTGGGTATTTTCTTTGGTGCCCTGCAGGGCTATTTCGCCGGCAAGGTGGACCTGGTGACGCAGCGCCTCATCGAAGTCTGGGGCTCCATGCCCGAGCTTTACCTGCTCATCATCTTCGTCTCGGTGTTCGAGCCTTCGCTGCTGCTGCTCTTCCTGCTGCTGTCGCTGTTCGGCTGGATACATCTTTCCGACTATGTGCGCGCCGAATTCCTGCGCAACCGCCAGCTGGACTATGTGAAAGCGGCGCGCGCTATGGGCCTGTCGCATGCGCAGATCATCTGGCGCCATATCCTGCCCAATTCGCTGACGCCGGTGATCACCTTCCTGCCCTTCCGCATGAGCGGCGCCATCATGGCCCTGGCCAGCCTGGATTTCCTCGGCCTGGGCGTGACCTCGCCCGCGCCCAGCCTGGGCCAGCTGCTGCTGCAGGGCAAAGAGAACCTGGATGCCTGGTGGATATCGCTGTTTTCCTTCGGTGTGCTGGTGATCACCTTGCTGCTGCTTACTTTCATGGGCGAGGCGCTGCGCAATGCCCTGGATACACGCTGGGCGGATGCCGGTGAGGAAGATGGCGCCAGCGACGAAGTGGAAGCGGGCGTGGCGCCCGTGACCCAGCCTGGCGTGGCTTGAGGGAAAGTCATGAGCGATAGCAAGAACCTCAATCCGCCGCTGCTGGCCCTGGAAAATGTCAGCATCCGTTTTGGCCGGCGTCCGGTGGTGCAGGGCATCAATCTCGAGCTGCGCGCCGGCGAGCGCCTGGCTTTGGTGGGCGAATCCGGTTCCGGCAAGACGGTGACGGCGCTGTCCATACTGCGCCTGGTGCAGCAGGCCCGCGTCAGCGGAAAAATCCTGTTCCAGGGCCAGGACCTGCTGCAGAAATCCGAAGACGAGATCTGGCAGGTACGCGGCGGTGATATCGCCATGGTGTTCCAGGAACCCATGTCGGCGCTGAATCCGCTTTACACCATAGGCAGCCAGATCATTGAGACGCTGCAGCTGCATGAAGGCCTGCCGGCCGCAGCGGCGCGCAAACGCACCATAGAGCTGCTGGAGCGTACCGGCATACGTGAACCCGAACGCCGTATCGACAGCTATCCGCACCAGCTTTCCGGCGGCCAGCTGCAGCGCGCGGTCATCGCCATGGCCCTGGCCTGCCGGCCCAGGCTGCTGATTGCCGATGAACCCACCACCGCGCTGGACACCACCATACGGGCGCGCATCGTGCAGCTGCTGCTGGACCTGCAGGAAGAGGAAGCCCGGCGCAGCGACGGCCAGGGCATGGCCATCCTGCTGATCACGCATGACCTGAACCTGGTGCGCAAGTTTGCGCAGCGCGTGGCGGTGATGGAGCAGGGTCATGTGGTGGAAACCGGCCGCACGGAAGAGGTTTTCACGCAGCCCCAGCATCCCTACACCATCCGCCTCATCAACAGCCTGCCGCAGCGCCATATCGATGCCGTGAAACCGGATGCCGCGACTTTGCTGGCCACGCACCAGCTGCGCGTGGAATACCCCAAAAAGCGCCGGGGCTGGCGCAGCCTGATAGGCAGCGATCGCTTTGTCGCACTGGCCGATGCCAATGTCTCGCTGCGTGAAGGCGAGACCATAGGCGTGGTGGGCGAGTCCGGTTCGGGCAAGTCCACGCTGGCGCACGCCATCCTCGGACTGAGCCCTGCCCAGGGTGGCCGCATAGATTTTGAAGGACGTCCGGTGGCGGCCCGCCAGCGTGACGAGAAACGTGCCCTGCGTGCCCGCCTGCAGGTGGTGTTCCAGGATCCTTTCGGCTCGCTGTCACCTCGCCGCACCGTGGAGCAGATCGTGGAAGAGGGCCTGGCCCTGCATTTCCCGGAGCTTTCCGCGGCCGAGCGTCATGCACGGGTGGTTGAAGTGCTGGCGGAGGTCGGGCTGCCGGCATCCGCGCTCAGCCGCTACCCGCATGAATTTTCCGGCGGCCAGCGCCAGCGTATTGCCATTGCCCGCGCCATCGTGCTCAAGCCAAAAGTGCTGGTGCTGGACGAGCCGACTTCGGCCCTGGACGTTTCCATACAGAACCAGGTGCTGGAGCTGCTGGTGCGGCTGCAGAAGAAATACGGCCTCAGCTATCTGCTCATCAGCCATGACATCGCCGTGGTGCATGCCCTGGCCCATCGCATCTATGTGCTCAAGGACGGCGATGTGGTGGAAGAGGGCGAGACCACGGAAGTCATCAGCGCGCCCCGCCATCCCTATACCCGCAGCCTTGTGCAAGCTTCGCAGTAACCGCCATGTCTCCCATGTTACGTATTCCGCTCCTGCTTTCCCTGATGCTGCTGCCAGCGGCGCCGGTCTTTGCTGCGCATGCCCTGGCGCAGTTCGGTGAGCCCAAATACCCGGCAGGCTTTGATCATTTCGATTACGCCAATCCGCAGGCGCCCAAGGGCGGCGTGATCAATCTCTCCCTGGTCAGCCAGAACAGCAGCTTCGACAAATACAATCCCTTCACGCTCAAGGGCAAGGCGGCGCCCGGCCTGCTGGACATGATGTTCGAGACGCTGACCATCAACAGCCTGGACGAGCCCAATACCCAGTACGGCCTGCTGGCCGACGACATACGCGTGGCGCCGGATTTCTCTTCCGTCACCTTCCATATCAATCCCAAGGCGCGTTTTTCCAATGGCGATCCTGTGACTGCCAAGGATGTGCTGCACTCCTTCAAGATATTGACCAGCAAGAAGGCCAGCCCGCGTTTCAAATCCTATTTCTCCGAAATCACGCAAGTCGTCCCGCTGGATGCGGCCACCGTGCGCTTTGATTTCGAGCGCAAGGGACGCGACCTACCTTTCGTGGCGGGCAGCCTGCCGGTGTTCTCGCCGAAATGGGGCCTACGCGCGGATGGCAGCCGCACGCCCTTCGATGAGCTCAAGCTGGAAAAGCCGGTCAGCACCGGGGCCTATGTCATCAGCAGCACCGGCAAGGGCCTGAACGTGGTCTATACGCGCCGTCCCGATTACTGGGCCAATGACCTGCCGGTGCGCCGCGGCTTTTTCAATTTCGACAAGGTGGTCTACAAGCTCTACAAGGACCGCGATACCCAGGTCGCCGCCCTGCGTGCCGGGGATTACGACTTCCTCAGCGAAAACCAGATGCGCTACTGGTGCTGCCAGTACATAGGCCGCCGTTTCGATGATGGCGAGCTCATCAAGAAGACTTTCCCCAGCAAGAATCCGCCGGCCATGAATGGCTGGGTGGTGAACCTGCGCCGTCCGCAGTTCCAGGACCCGCGCGTGCGCGAGGCGCTGAACTACACCCTGGATTTCGAATGGATCAACAAGAAGATCCTGGATAACGAGTTCAAGCGCGTCACCAGCTACTTCGACGGCACCCCCCTGCAGGCCAAGGGCCTGCCCGATGCCGAGGAGCTGAAACTGCTGGAGCCCTATCGCAAGGAGCTGCCGCCGGCCGTCTTCGGTCCCATGTATGAGCAGCCCAATACCTCAGGCCCCAACGGCTTCCGCAAAAACCTGCGCAAATCCCTGGACCTGTTCGCCGCTGCCGGCTGGCATTACCAGGACGGCGTGCTGCGCAATGCCCAGGGCCAGCCCTTTGCCATTGAAATCTCCGGCACCCGCATAGGCCAGAGCGCGCATACGGAAACTGTCAACCTCAACCTGGCCAAGGCCGGCGTGCTGCTGAACAAGAAGCTGGCGGATGCCGCCACCACGCGCAAGCGCATGACGGATTTCGATTTCGACTACACGGCGCTGTCGCTGCGTGAATCGCGCATGCCGGCCACCGAGCTGTGGCGCGTGTTCAACAGCCACGATGCCGATGTCAAAGGCTCGGAAAACATCATTGGCGTGAAATCAGCGGCCGTAGACGACCTTATCCAGCGCCTGCTCAATGCCAAAACCCAGCATGAGCAGGAAGT
>DASUXS010000161.1:0-2667 GCA_036377855.1 Moraxellaceae bacterium | reverse complement strand
AACCTGCTGGCCCTCAACGCCACCATTGAAGCGGCACGTGCGGGTGAAGCGGGACGCGGCTTCGCGGTGGTGGCCAACGAAGTGAAAGAGCTGGCCAAGGAAACCGCCCGCGCCACCGAGGACATAGGCCAGAAGATCGAGGCCATCCAGGGCGGCGTGAAGGGGGCGGTCGACGGCATCGCGCGTATCAGCGAGGTGATCCATCACATCAGCCAGGTGCAGGGCTCCATCGCCTCCGCGGTGGAAGAGCAGACCATCACCTCGAATGAGATCGCCCGCCGTGTCACCGAGGCCGCGCGCGGCACCGACGACATCGCACGCAGCATCACCAGTGTGGCGACGGCCGCCGGCAGCACCAGTGAAGGTGCCGCCAGCACGCGTGAGGCCGCGACGGAACTGGCCAAGATGGCCTCGGACCTGCAGGAACTCACGGCCACCAAACGCAACTGAATGAAGAAGCTAAGGCTTTGCATAACGGAGGTGCATCATGCCTAACGCCCTGGTCATCGATGATTCACGCGCCATGCGCCTGCTGCTGGGCGATGCCCTGCGCGGCATAGGCTACACCGTTGACGAAGCGGAGGATGGCAGCGCCGCCATCTTCCGCCTCGACGACGGCACGCCCCGCGATATCGCCCTGGTGGACTGGAACATGCCGGTCATGAACGGACTGGAATTCATACGCGCCGTGCGTGCGGATGCCCGTTTCCGTTCCATGCGCCTGCTGGTCATCACCAGTGAAACCGAGGCGGAGCAGGTGGTGGCCGCGTTGTCGGCGGGTGCGGATGAATACCTGATGAAACCTTTTTCGCGCGAAACCCTGATCAGCAAACTGGAAATGCTGGGCCTGTGGGGAGTGTCGACGGGAACGGCCTGAACGGCCGCTATGACGGGATCCGCGTGGCGGGGGTGGCATGAAGGTGATACGCGTTTTCCTGGTTGACGATACAGCGGTGGTGCGGCGGGTCCTGAGCCAGATCCTGGAAGAGGAAAGCGACATTGAAGTCGCGGGCATGGCCAGCAACGGGGCGGAGGCCCTGCAGCGCATAGGCCGTGTCGAGCCCGACATCATCGTGCTTGATATCGAAATGCCCGACATGAACGGCCTGGACATGCTGCGTGCCCTGCGCGCCAGCGGCTCCAGCGTTCCCGTTCTGGTATTCAGCTCGCTGACCGAGCGCGGCGCCATGGTCACCATCGAGGCCCTGTTGCTGGGCGCGAATGACTATGTGCTCAAGCCTTCCATGCTGGGCAGCGTGAACGCGGTGCGTGAACACATACGTAGCACTTTGATTCCGCGTTTGCGCCAGCTCCTGGGGCGACGCGCACCGATAGTGGCACCGCCCGCCGTGGCGGCCGCGTTGCGGCCGGAGCCGGTAGTGAAAAGCAGTTTCCGCCTGCCCGATCTCGCCGCGGGCCAGGTGGACGTGGTGGTGATAGGCGTCTCCACCGGCGGTCCCAATGCCCTGAGTGATCTGCTGCCGCAGTTCCCGGCGGATTTTCCGGTGCCCATCCTCATCGTGCAGCACATGCCCGCCTTTTTCACCAAGGCGCTGGCGCAGCGCCTGGATCGCATCTGTGCGCTGGAAGTGGTGGAAGGCCTGGCGCATCTGCGGCCTAAACCGGGGCAGGTGATACTGGCACCCGGCGGCCGCCACCTGTTGCTGATGCGCGATGGCGATGCGGTCTGGGCACGTCCCGATGATGCCGAGCCGGAAAATTTCTGCCGGCCCGCCGCGGACGTGCTGTTCCGCAGTGCGGCGAAAGTTTATGGCCCGCGTACGCTGGGCGTGGTGCTCACCGGCATGGGCCAGGATGGGGAGAGCGGTTCGCGGCAGATACGCGAACAGGGTGGCCAGGTCATCGTGCAGGACCAGGCCAGCAGCGTGGTCTGGGGCATGCCGGCGGCGGTGATGCAGGCCGGTCTTGCGAATGCGGTGCTGCCGCTGGCGGAGATGCCGGCGGAGATCATGAAACGGGCGGCGGTGTGCCGGCCCTGGTTTTCACCGCCGGCGTCGTCGCCGGCCACTACGCAGGATGCGGAGTCCTAATGTTCACGGAAGACGATGTCGGACTGGTATTGCGTTGCGTGCACGAACAGGCCGGCCTGGTGTTCGAGCCCGAGAAACAATACCTGGTGGAAAGCCGCCTGCAGCGCCTGGCGAAAACCCATGGCGTGGAGCCGCAGCTGCTCATGCAGGAGCTGCGCTCCGGCAGCCACCGCATGCGCGCCGAGGTGACGGAAGCCATGGCCATACAGGAAACCTATTTCTTCCGCGATCCCTGGCTCTTCGATTCGCTGCGCGAGGACGTGATTCCGGACCTGGTCCGTCGCCGTGCCGCGCAACGCAGCCTGCGCATCTGGTCGGCCGCCTGCGCCACCGGCCAGGAAGTCTGGAGCGTGGCGCTGCTGCTGGAGCAGATGCCGGAGCTGGCGGGCTGGGATGTGCAGATACTCGGTACGGATTTCTCGCCGACTGCCCTGCAGAAAGCGGAAAAGGGTTGCTATACCCATATGGAAGTGAATCGCGGCCTGCCTGCGCGCGAACTGGCGCTGTATTTCCGCCGCCGCGGCCTGGAATGGGAAGTGGGCTCCACCCTGCGCCACCGCGTGCGCTTCCAGAAGCTCAACCTGGTCGAGCCCTGGCCCGAGCTGCCGCGGTTCGA
>DASUXS010000160.1:0-3974 GCA_036377855.1 Moraxellaceae bacterium | reverse complement strand
CATCACCAGCAGAATCACAAAAAGACTTTTGCCGACAAAATCGGTCTGCGCGAGAAAATGCGCAATGCCGGTGGCTTCGTTCATGTCACTTTTCCAGTTTCCAGTTGATGGGGACGATGACCCAGGTCGAGAAGGCGCTGTCGCCGCGCCGGGCCGGTGCAAATTTCCAGTCCCGTACCGTGGCCATGGCGGCCTGGTCGAGACGGCTGAAGCCGCTGGACTTCTCCAGCTCTATCTGCTGGACGCGGCCATCCGCGCCCACCAGCACGCGCAGGCGGCTCACGCCTTGCTCGTTAAGGCGCTTGGAGGACAGCGGATAGGACGGCTTGGGATTGTTGGCGTAGGCGGCGCGCACATCCACGGGGATTTCCGTGGGAGCGGCCGGGGTCGGCGGTGACGGCGGCGCCACCGGCGCCTCCTGTCTGGTTTCCTGGGGCGGCGCATCGGGCGTGGGCTCCGGCGGAATCACCGGGGCCTCGGGCGCGGCCTGCACCTGGCGCTTGGTGGCCAGGATGGGGGGTTGTTCGACTTTGGGAGCAGGCGGCGGCGGCGTGGTTTCCTGCTCGGGCGGCGCCACGAACACCATCTGCATGGCCCCGGTATCCACCGGCGGCGCTTCCTTGCCGGGAGACACTATCCAGGCAATGGCCCCCACATGAGCCAGCAGCACGCCTGCGGCCACCAGGCTGCGGAGACGGAATCCACCGGGCTCCTGCATATAGGTGTCGATGCTTGCCGCCACTGTGGTCATGGACTGCTTCTCCGTGAGGGGACGCAAATGATAATGATTTTTATTTGACCCCTCAAGCCATTCCTGTACCGACGGCCGGCAAGCCGGCGGAAAGATGACAGAACGCCAGTACCGGCAGGCCGGAGCATGAGGGGGACAGGACAGGAAGTATAGAAAGTACAGGCAGTGGCTGGCGGGCGAGGATGCCCGGCCAGCCACCCCGGAAGAGGGAGGCCCCCCTGCCAGCCCGACCCCGGCACACACATCACAACTACCGTTGCTTCCTTCCGGACCTGGCGGGATTTGCTGCTTAGCGTTGCGGGGGAACCGACAGGGTTGCCACAGCGAGCCGCCTCTGGCGAGGCGGGCGCGCAGTATAAGCGGCGGGCGGCAAAAGCAAAAGCCGATACAGATCAAAGCCTGAGAGATCAAAAAATAATCATAAATTAGTTGCAAAGATCACATCGTCATAAAAATTTCTGTCTGGGACTTGCGTAACACATAGCCTTTGCTAGCTTTTCTGAAGCTTTTGGTTGCGGGTTTGTACAACCGCCTTCAGGCATGCCGGCATCACCAACCCGCCGGGCGGCCTGCTTTCCAGGGAAGGGTTGGGGTCTGCGCGAGTCAATCCCATGTCTACTACAGCAAGCGGGACATCCAAGTCCTATATTGGCGTTTTCGCCTTGGCGATGATCAGCGTGGCGGCGGTACTGAGCCTGCGCAACTATCCCACCATGGCCGTCTACGGCTGGTCCTCCATCGCCTGGTACCTCATCGGCACCCTGCTCTTCATCATTCCCCTCTCCCTGGCCGCCGCCGAGCTGGCCTCCGGCTGGCCCGAGGACGGTGGTGTCTATGTCTGGGTGAAAGAAGCCTTCGGCGAACGCTGGGGTTTCGTGGCGGTGTGGTGTGCCTTCTCGCAGAACCTGATCTGGTATCCCACCGTGCTGTCCTATATCGCGGTGTCCTTCGCCTCGGCGATAGACCCCTCGCTGGCGGCCAACAAGGTCTACAACTTCGTCGTCATGCTGGGGATTTTCTGGGGCACCATCCTCATCAACCTGCGCGGCACCAGCATGACCAGCAAGCTGTCCTCCGTGGGCGTGATCGTGGGCACGCTGATTCCCGGCGCCTTCATCATCATCCTCTGGCTGGTGTGGATGGCTGTGGGCAAGCACAACGCCATTCCCTTCAGCACCGCAGCGCTGATCCCCGACCTGTCCCTGGGCAACCTGCCCTTCGTGGCCTCCATGGTGCTGATGTTTGCCGGCATTGAAATGTGCGGCTACTACGCCAAGGACGTGAAAGATCCCCAGCGCGATTTCCCCAAGGCGACTTTCCTCGCCGCCGCCATCATCTTCGTGATGTCCGTGGTGCCCACGCTGGCCCTGGCCTGGGTGGTGCCCTCCAAGGAAATCGACCTCAACGCCGGCGTCATACAGGCGCTGGGGGTCATGTTCGACGGCCTCAACCTGCACTGGATGAGCCCCATCATGGCCATGATGCTGGGCATAGGCGGCGTGGCGCTGATGACGGCATGGATGGTGAGCCCGGCCCTGGGCCTGGGCGTGGTGGCCAAAGACGGCCTGCTGCCGCCGATGTGGAGCCACTACAACAAACAGGGCATTCCCGTCGGCGTGATGATCCTGCAGGGCGTGATCGGCACCCTGTTCACCATCGCCTATATTTCCATTCCCTCGGTGAACACGGCCTACTGGATCATGTCCGCCATGACCACCGAAGTGCTGGTCATCATGTACCTGCTGATTTTCGGCGCCGTCATCAAGCTGCGCTACAAGCATCCGGACAAACCGCGCCCCTATCGCATTCCCGGCGGCACGCCCGGCGTGTGGATCATAGGCGGCACCGGCCTGGCCGCGCTGCTGCTGGCCGGCTACTTCGGCATGCTGCCGCCGTCCGGCATGGACTTCACCACGCCCACCATCTACGTGACCATCATGATCCTGGGTACCGTGGCCCTGTCCTTCACGCCCTTCCTCTTCCTGCTGTTCCGCAAGGACTCCTGGAAGGAACAGGCGCAGAAGAACCAGGAAAAGCACGCCTGAGGGCGAAGGAGATCATCATGAAGACTATTCGCACCCTGCTCGTCCCGCTTTTCACCAGCCTGATGCTGGCCACCACTGCCGTGCACGCGGAAGACGCACCGCGTGAAGTCACCGTGGCCAAGATCGAGGACTTCCTGAAGTCCGCCGGACTGCAGGCCTGCCGCGTGGAAAAACTCAATCCCGCCGTGTCGTCCTGGCACGGCACCATTTTCTCCGCCTGGGTGGAAATGGCGCCGGACTGCACCAAGAGCAACCAGGACAATCCCGATGTCGGGCATTTCCACCAGTTCAATAACAAGGCCGACCGCGACGCCATGATCAGCCGTTACCGCAGCAGCATGCCGCGCGGCATCAATCTCCATGCCGGCATCTGGCCAGTGGGGGATTTCGGCGCCATCGCCCTGATCGGTCCCAATATGAGCAAGTACCGGCAGTTGATACAGGATGAATTCGCGCGGCGCCTGGAGGCTGAAAAAACACAGGGAACCCGCAAGTGAAAACCGGCCGGGCCCCTGGGTCCGGCCTTTGCGTTTCTGGCGGTACAGCGTTTTAGCGCTGCAGCTTTTGGCAGTACGAGACAGGGGGCGTCATGAATATTCCGGTACAGCATTACTTCCGCATTCTGCTGGTCGGCCATGAATACGAGTTCGTGGCGAAAATCATCGAGGAAGAACTGGATTTCCATACGCTGACCGTGGCCCCGGAAGAAGCCGCCGAAGCCATCAGCTACGGTTCCGACTTCGGCGCCATCGTGGTGGCCAGCGCCCATGTGGAGGCCGTGATCGCCGCCCGCGATGCCCGCGGCCTGCGCATGCCGGTATTCATGCTGAGCAAGCGCAGCAGCGACACTTTCTTCTCGCCCTATCTCAAATCCCTGGATGCCGTCGTCATCTCCGAGCTGGAATCGCGCGAGTTCTATGAAAAGCGCCTGCTGGCCGCTGTCGAAGACTATGTACAGAGCCTGATGACACCTTTCTTCGGCAAGCTCATGCAGTACGACTATGACGCCAACCGCACCTGGGCCTGCCCCGGCCACCAGGGCGGCCAGCTCTTCAAGCGCCACCCCATAGGCCGTCTCTTCTTCGGCCATATGGGCGAAAACGTTTTCCGCGACGACATCTGCAATGCCATGGTGTCCATGGGCGACCTGCTCATCCATGAGGGCCCGGCCCTGGCCG
>DASUXS010000159.1:0-3778 GCA_036377855.1 Moraxellaceae bacterium | reverse complement strand
TGACCTGTTTCGCAACAACCGCGCCTGGGCCGAACGCATCACCGCCCGCGAGCCGGACTTCTTCACCAAACTCGCGCAGCAGCAGACCCCCGAATTCCTCTGGATAGGCTGCGCCGACTCCCGCGTCCCCGCCAACGAGATCATGGGCCTGCTGCCGGGCGAGGTTTTCGTGCACCGCAATGTCGCCAACCTCGTCATCCACTCGGACATGAACTGCCTGTCCGTGCTGCAGTACGCGGTGGAAGTGCTCAAGGTGAAGCACATCCTGGTCACCGGCCATTACGGCTGCGGCGGTGTGCAGGCGGCCCTGGCCAACCGCGAGTTCGGCCTCATCGACAACTGGCTCTGCCATATCCGCGACATCTACCGCTTCTATGAAAACGAGTTCGAGGGCCTGGACGACGAACAGCGCCTCAACCTTATGTGCGAGCTGAACGTGGCCGAGCAGGTCGCCAACGTCTGCCATACCAGCATCGTGCAGTCGGCCTGGAAGCGCGGCCAGTCGGTGTCCGTGCACGGTTTCATCTTCAGCATCAAGGACGGTATCCTGCGCGACCTGGGCGTGAACATCAGCAGCCAGGAAGAGCTGGCGCCCATCTACCGCATGCTGCGCAAATCCGAGCACCTGAAAAAGCCGGTGCCCTGAGCACTTACGCAAGCACAGCAAAAAGGCCGGCAAACACCGGCCTTTTTGCTACCGGCCGTTGCAGCCCTGTCATGCACCATGGACTAGGCTAGGCAACAGGGAGGCCATCATGCGCATAGCTGCACTGGGAGCTGCATTTTCCGCGGGCGGGGCCCATCCCGGCTGCCGCCACGGCCCGAAAGATTTCCGCGACCATGAATTCCAGCGCTGGCGCCGGCAGCTGCATCTGCCCTTGCGCTGGAGCGGCATCGTGCGCGAAAGCACGGCGTTGCCGCTGCGCGCGCCGCAGGGTGCCGGCACCCTGGCCCGCGACTCGCGCCGCCTCATGCGCCATACGCGGCGCCTGCGCCGCGGTGGCTGCCTGCCGCTGGTGATAGGGGGTGACCATTCCTGCGCCATCGGCACCTGGTCCGGCATCGCCAATGCGCAGCGCCAGCCGCTGGGGCTGCTCTGGATAGATGCCCATCTCGATTCCCACACGCCGGAAACCTCGGAATCGCAACGCCTGCACGGCATGCCGCTGGCGGTGCTGCTGGGCCAGGGCGATCCGCGCCTGACCGGGCTCAGCCCGCAGGCCCCCATCGATCCGCGCTTCTGCGCCGTGATCGGCGTACGCAGCTTCGAGGCCGGCGAGCCCCTGCTGCTGCGCCGCCTGGGCGTGCGTTTCTATGCGCGTTCGGAAATCCACCGCCGCGGATTAGGGGTCATCCTGGCCGAGGCCTGGCGCCGCGTGGCCGCCGCCCCCGGCGGCTTTGGCGTCAGCCTGGACCTGGACGTGCTGGACCCGCTGCTGGCCCCCGGCGTGAGCGTGCCGGAGCGGCGCGGCCTGCAACCCCGGCGCCTGGCCCGCCTGCTGCGCCAGCAGCCGCACAAGCAGCGCCTGCGCGGCCTGGAGCTGGTGGAGTTGAATCCGCAGCGGGATCCGCGGGGGCAGACCCGCCGGCTGCTGCCTACACTGCTGACATCCCTGCTGCTCAACCGCTAGCCGGCGGTCCTGCCCGACCCCCGCCGGTACGAGGAGTTCCCATGTCCACCGCCTGGTCCACCGGATCACCCTGGGTGCTGGAAGACGACTACGGTGCCCACAACTACCACAGCCTGCCGGTCGACCTGGTGCGGGGCGAAGGCGTCTGGCTCTGGGACAAGCGCGGCCGGCGCTACCTGGACCTCATGAGCGCTTACTCCGCCGTCAGCCACGGCCATTGCCATCCGCGTCTTGTCGCCGTGGCACGCGAGCAGATCGGCAAGCTCGCCGTCACCTCCCGCGCCTTCCATTCGGAATGGCTGGGCCCTTTCCTGGAACGCGCCTGCACCCTCACCGGCATGGACCGCGCCCTGCCCATGAACACCGGCGCCGAAGCCGTGGAAACCGCCATCAAGGCGGCACGCAAGTGGGCCTCGGTGGTGAAGGGCATTCCCGAGGGCCAGGCCGAAATCCTGGTCATGGAAAACAACTTCCATGGCCGCACCACCACCATCGTCGGCTTCTCCAGCGTGGCGGAATACCGCCAGGGTTTCGGGCCGGCCACCCCCGGCTTCGGCCGCCTGCCCTTCGGCGACCTGCGTGCCCTGGAAAAAGCCATAGGCCCCTATACCGCTGCCGTGCTGCTGGAGCCCATGCAGGGCGAAGGCGGCATCAACATTCCGCCTGCGGGCTGGCTGGCCGGCGTGGCCGCCCTGTGCAAGGCGCGCAACGTGCTGCTGCTGGTGGACGAGATACAGACCGGCCTGGGCCGCACCGGCCGCCTGCTGGCCTGCGACCACGAAGACGTGAAACCGGACGGCCTGATGCTGGGCAAGGCCCTGGGGGGAGGCCTGCTGCCGGTGTCGCTGTTCCTGGCGCGGGAAGACGTGATGGCGGTGTTCGGCCCCGGCGACCATGGCTCGACCTTCGGCGGCAATGCCCTGGCCGCCCGCGTCGGCCTGGAAGCGCTGAATGTGCTGGTGGAAGAAAGCCTGGCGGAACGCAGCGCGGACCTGGGCGCCTATTTCCTGGCCGAACTGCAGCGCATCGGGCACCCGGCCATCCGCGAAGTGCGCGGCCGCGGCCTGTTCATAGGCCTGGAGCTGGAACCCGCCTGGGGCACGGCCGGCCATTTCTGCGAGCTGCTGCTGAAGCAGGGCGCGCTCAGCAAGGACACGCGAGCAACGGTTGTACGCCTGACCCCGCCGCTGGTGATCAGCCGCCCGGAAATCGACCTGGCGCTGCAGAAAATCCGCGCCGCCCTCATGGCGCTGGAACCAGCCGCCCACTGAACACTACCCACCGAACACTGCGCCCCAAAAACCTGTCGCCCCGGCGAAGGCCGGGGCCCAGTGCCTTTAGAGGCAGTGGACGAGACTCAGCACTAACTGCCCTTCGACAAGCTCAGGGCGAACGGTTGAACGCGACAGGAAATGGCCTGAAGAGAGCGCCACTTCCAATCTCCAGGCAAAAAAAAGCGGGCACCAGGCCCGCTTTTTTCATTACCGCCTGGCTCAGACAGAGGCCGGCGGGTTGATCTTGATTTCCACGCGACGGTTCTGCGAACGGCCGTTTTCCGTGGAATTGTCAGCGATGGGCTGGGACTTGCCATAACCCACGGCGTTGATGCGGCCACCGGCCACGCCACGGCTGATCAGGTACTGCGACACGGAGTTGGCGCGATCCTGGGACAGCTTGTTGTTGGTGTCGTCACGACCGACGTTGTCGGTGTGGCCGGAGATGGTCAGGGAAGTCTTGTTGTATTCCTTGAGCACGTCAGCCACGGCATCCAGCACCGGGTAGAAGTCAGACTTGATGCTGCTCTGGCCGGTCGGGAAGGTGATGTTGCCCGGCATGATCAGGGTGATGGCACCGGTCTGCTTGTCCTTCTGCACGCCCACGCCCACGCCCTGCAGGCGCTCGCGCAGCTTCTTTTCCTGGTAGTCCATGTAGGCACCGACGCCACCGCCGGTCACGCCACCGATGGCGGCACCCTTGAGGGCGCGCTCACGACGGTCCTTGGCATTGTCACCGGTAGCCGCCCCCACGGCAGCGCCGGCAGCGGCGCCGATGCCGGCACCCCAGGCGGTCTTGCTGGCCTGCTGTTCGCCGGTATAGGGATTGGTGGTGCAGCCTGCGAGGGCTACGGCGGCGGCCAGGGCCGGGAT
>DASUXS010000158.1:0-2690 GCA_036377855.1 Moraxellaceae bacterium | reverse complement strand
GCGTGCCTTCACGCTCATCGGCGACTCCATCTCCAGCGGTCCCGAAGGCACCGTGGCCATCATCGACGTGGGCGCCACCATGACCACGCTGAACGTGGTCAATGACGGCAAGATCATCTACACCCGCGAACAGCTTTTCGGCGGCAAGCAGCTTACCGAGGAAATCCAGCGCCGTTACGGCCTGTCCTTCGAGGAAGCCGGCATGGCCAAGAAGCAGGGCGGCCTGCCGGACGACTACGATTCCGAAGTGCTGCGTCCCTTCATGGATGCCGTGGTGCAGCAGGTGACGCGTTCGCTGCAGTTCTTCTTCTCCTCCAGCGCCTACAACGATGTCGACCACATCGTGCTGGCCGGCGGCACGGCCTCCATCGACGGCCTGGCTTCGCTGGTGCAGGAAAAGCTGGGTACTCCGGTCACCGTGGCCAA
Organism: Moraxellaceae bacterium; assembly: GCA_036377855.1. Classification (GTDB taxonomy): domain Bacteria; phylum Pseudomonadota; class Gammaproteobacteria; order Pseudomonadales; family Moraxellaceae; genus UBA2031. Next base: position 2,264 of record DASUXS010000158.1, on the reverse strand, counting down.
CCCCTTCATGAACATGGCCCTTTCCCCCAAGGTCAATTCCGCCGCCATCGCCAACGATGCGCCGGCCCTGATGATTGCCTGCGGCCTTGCGATGAGGAGCTTTGACTGATGGCCAGTATCAATCTTCTCCCCTGGCGCCAGGAGCTGCGCAAGCAGCGCCAACAGGAATTCATCGCCATCCTGGTGGGTGTTGCTGCGGTTGCCGTGGGCATCGTGCTGTTCTCCCATGTGGCACTGTCCAAGCAGGTCAGTGACCAGGAAGAGCGCAACCAGTACATCAAGGCCGAGATTTCCAAGCTTGACGGCCAGATCAAGGAAATCGACGTGCTGCAGAAGCGTCGTGACGAGTTGCTGGCGCGCATGAAAGTCATCCAGGACCTGCAGGGTCGCCGCCCGGTGATCGTGCGCGTGTTCGACGAGCTGGTGCGCGTGATCCCCGATGGGGTCTACCTGGGCTCGCTGGAGCGCAGCGGTGACACCTTCCGCATGTCGGGGGTGGCGGAATCCGCCAACCAGGTGTCCAACCTGATGCGCAACCTCGATGCCTCGCCCTGGTTCAGGAATCCGGTGCTGTCCACAGTGGCCGCCGACCAGTCCTCCTCGTCCGCGCAGAAGGATGGCGAAAAGCAGCATGGCAACAAGTTTGCACTGACGGTGAGCCTGGAAGCCCCGGTTGAGGCATCGGCATCCACTGAGGAGGCCAAGAAGAAATGAAGGCAAATGCTGACAAAAAGAGCTTCGACCTCCAGGAGTTCATTGACACCCTGAACACGCTGGACCCGCAAAACATCGGGTCCTGGCCGCTGGCGGTCAAGCTTTTCATTTATGTCCTGGTATTCATCGCCGTGCTGGCACTGGGTTACATGCTGGATCTGTCCGGCATCAGGGAGAACCTGATGGTGGGCAAGCAGCAGCAGGAAACCCTGCTGGGTGAGTTCGAACAGAAGGTGTTCAAGGCCCAGAACCTGGAAACCTACAAGCGCCAGCTCAAGGACATGGAGGACTCCTTCGGAGCCCTGCTGCGCCAGCTGCCGCAGGATACCGAAGTGCCCGGCCTGCTGGAGGACATCACCCATACCGGCCTGGGCAGCGGCATCGATTTCGACTCCATCGATCTTGGCCAGGAAGTGCGCAAGGACTTCTATGCCGAGCAGCCGATCAATATCAAGGCCCACGGGGATTACCATTCCTTCGGTGCCTTTGTGAGCGGCATCGCCGCGCTGCCACGCATCGTGACCCTGCATGACTTCAAGATCGACCCGATTTCGCGCGGACGCTCTGATGATGGCGCGCCGGTGTTGTCGCTGACGGTGCAGGCCAAGACCTACCGCTATAACGAGGCCGGAGGGGGCAAGAGCAAGAAATGAAATATCGCGCCCTTTTGCTGGCGGCCATGACCGCCACCCTGGCAGCCTGTTCCGCCAGTTTCGATGATGTGCAGGCCCAGATGGAGGCCATCCGCCAGAAACCGCGTGGCCGTGTCGAGCCGCCGCCCGAGTTCACGCCGATGCCGACGTTCACCTATGCGGCCCACCAGTTGCGCAGTCCTTTCTCGCCCCCCGTCAATGCCGACCAGCAATTGCTGAGCACCGGCAAGAAGGTGGAGCCGGATCTGAGTCGCCCGCAGGAGTATCTGGAGCGGTTCAATCTTGAGGCCCTGCGTCTGCGCGGTACGCTGCAGCGACCGGGTGGCACCTTGTTTGCCCTGGTCGAGGATGGCAACGGCGGCGTGCAGCGCGTCAAGGTTGGAAACTATCTGGGCAAGAACCAGGGCAGGATCGTCGAGATCACTCCAACCCAGGTGGCGGTTGTCGAGATTGTGCCGGATGGCCGGGATGGATGGGTTGAGCGTCCCCGCAGCCTGGTTTTGAGTGAATAGCGAGCCAACATTCTTGGAGAATGTGAGCAATGAATACGATCAACAAAAATTCAGTCGGGAATAAAAAGATGTTGATGCGTCGATTTATAACCTCCATGGTTGGCTTCCTTGCAATGGTGCAGGTGGCTTTTGCAGCGGACAGGCTTGCACTTGAGCAGGTGGATTCGGTGGTCCTGCCGGGGGATGAGATAGAACTGCGCCTGGGCTTCGATGCCGATGCGCCGGAACCCACGGCCTACCAGATCGAAAAGCCGGCGCGCCTGGTGTTCGACCTGCCCAACACGCGCAGCACCCTGCCGGGCAAGTACCAGAGCCTGGGTAACGGCAATGCCCGCAGCGTGACGGTGGTGGATGGCCAGGACCGCACCCGTGTCATCGTCAACCT
>DASUXS010000157.1:0-3220 GCA_036377855.1 Moraxellaceae bacterium | reverse complement strand
CTCATACGCCTGCTCACCCATCTCGACGACCGCGAGGCCCGCCACTACCTGGTGGAAAGCCTGGGTCCGCAGAACGCCCGCCTGCCCGACCTGCCCCTGCCCTGACCCCTGCGCGGGCCGAGGAGGGACGGGCGGACCGGCAAAACCGGCTCCGCCTGCTAGGCTGCTTGCCATAACAATAAAAAAAGCCCGCAAGGAGCATACGGCATGGACAAATTCATCCGCCCTTATGCCATCGAGGTCAGCCCCGGCCAGACCTATTGGTGGTGCCGCTGCGGTCGCAGCCAGACCCAGCCCTTCTGTGACGGTTCCCATAAAGGCAGTGGCATCAGCCCGGTGAAGTACGAGGCCACGGCCACCCGCATCGTCTGGTTCTGCGGCTGCAAGCAGAGCGCCACGGCCCCGCTTTGCGACGGTACCCACAAGCAGGCTCTGACCCCCGCCTCCGATAAGCGAAGCGCCTGATTTTTCGCCAGAAATCCCGGATTTCCGCCTTGACGACCAGGGAGGCCGCGGGTTTAATACGCGCCTCGTTATGGCCCGGTAGCTCAGTTGGTAGAGCAGCGGATTGAAAATCCGCGTGTCCCCAGTTCGATTCTGGGCTGGGCCACCATGATTCCCTGACAAAAACGCCGGCTGCTGCCGGCGTTTTTGTTTCTGCAGTTTCCCTGGCCCGCCGCTTGGCGGCCGCACTTCCCCTTTTCTTCCCGCAGCAACGGCCCCGGCATCCTGCTTTCCGTGGCAGGTCTCAATCTTTCATGCGTGCCCGCAGCACGGACTGGAAATAATTGTTCATCAGCTGCATCACGGTATCGAAGGGCCAGGCGAATTTACGCTGCCACCAATGTCCGAAGCGGATGTCGAAAGAGGTGTAGATCATGTAGCGGCCGGCCTTCACGCCTTTGAGGATGGCAGTCGCCGCTTTGGCGGGGCTGACGGCGTGGCGGCGGAAGAGCTGGGTGAATTTCTGGATTTCCGGATCGCTGGTGTCCACGCCGGCAATGCGTATGGTCTGCACCAGGCCGGTGTCGACGCCGCCGGGGCAGACCAGGTGCACCTTGATGCCGTGGCGCCTGAGGTCGTAGCGCAGCACTTCGGAAATGCCGCGCAGGCCGAATTTGCTGGCGCTGTAGGCGGCATGCCAGGGCAGGCCGAAGAGGCCGGCGGCGGAGGAGACATTCACCAGGTGGCCGCCGCGGCCGCCTTTGATCATCGCCGGCAAAAAGCTTTCGATGACATGTATGGGGCCCATCAGGTTGATCTCCACGCATTGCCGCCAGTGCTGGTGCTGCAGGCGGTCGACACTGCCCCAGATGGCGATGCCGGCGATGTTCATCAGCACATCGGGCGCGCCGTGTTCTTTCAGGATGCTGTCGGCAAAGGCCTGCACGGCTTCGTGGCTGGCGATGTCCAGGGCGCGCAGGGCCAGCACGCGGCCACCGCTGCCGCGTATTTCCGCAGCGACGGCATCCAGGGCCTGGGCGTTGATGTCGGTCAGGAAGAGCTGGGCGCCCTCGGCCGCGGCGGCGATGGCCACGGCGCGGCCTATGCCGCTGGCAGCGCCGGTGATGAAGCATTTCTGGTCGCGGAAAGTTTTCATGGCAGGCACCGTCGGCAGGAGATGGCCACAGGGTGGTGCCGGAAACGGCCAGCGCCTAGTTGCCGAAGCGGCCAGGGGCGGTGCCTAAACCGGCCATGCCCTTGCCCGCCGGCGGTTCTGTGACACCATGGCCGGGTCGGTCTTTTACGGACAGCGCACCGCCCGCCATGTCATCTCCTCCCTCCAGTGCAGCGCCGGCCTGGGTATCGGCCCGCCATCTGCAGCACATCGTCAGCCGCGGCGAAGCCGCCGGCCTGGCCATGCAGCCCTTGCTGGACGACGCGGGCATAGGGCCGGCGCTGCTGGCCGATCCGGACGGCCAGGTGCCCATGGCCACGGTGGAGGCCTTGCTGGCGGCACTGTCGCAACGCCATGGCCATCCGCTTTTCGGCCTGCGCCTGGCGCAAGACATACAGCCGGCCACCTTGGGCGTGCTGGGCTATATCACGCAGGCTTCGTCCACGCTGGGCGACGTGCTGGAAGCCCTGGTGCGCTACAACGGCCTGCTCAGCAATATCGGCCACACCTCGCTGCGTTTCGCGCCGGGGACGGTGGAAGTGCTGTGGGAATGCCGGGCCGGCGGCGAGATCTTCCGCCACCAGGCGACCGACTATGTGCTGGGCATTTTCGTCACGCTGGCGCGCCTGCTGCTCAACGGGCAGGAAGACCTGCTGCGTGCCGTGAATTTTTCCCATGCGCGTCCTGCCGACTCTGCGCGTATCCGCGAATACGCGGATTTCTTCCGTGCACCGGTTTATTTCGCCCAGCCGCAGTCATCCGTGGTGCTGGCGGTGGCCGCCCTGCGCCGTAAGCTGCCGCATGGTGATGCCGCACTGCGTGAACTGATGGAAGTGCATGCCCTGCAGCTGCTGCGCCTGCGTACGCGCGAACCCTCGCTGGTGGATGCGGTGCGGCATCTGGTGGAGGTCATGATCATGGATGGCGTGCCCGCCAAGGACGCGGTGGCGCAGCAGCTGGGCATGAGCGAGCGCAGCCTGCACCGCCATCTGCAGGAGCAGGGCACGAGCTATCGCGACATCCTTGATACGGCGCGCCTGCAGATGGCGCATCGCTGCCTGTGCCAGACACAGGAGTCCGTCAACCACATCGCCACGCTGCTGGGCTTCAGCACCCACCAGGCTTTCCTGCGCTGGTTCCGGCAATGCACCGGCGTGACGCCGGGTGTCTACCGGCAGCAGCAGTCGTCGTCGGAGGAGAAATCATCATGAAGGAATTGCAGCCCGAAGACGGCTGGATGCAACCGGCACGACCGCGTCTTCCGGTGCCACCACCGCAGGCGCGTGGCCTGCTGTTCCGGGGCATGTCCCTTTTTTCCGGCGTGCTGGGACGCAGCGAGATGCCGGACATCCTCACCGTCATCAATCTCAATCCGCGCCTGTTCTGGGCCTGGCTGTTCTTTGCCTCGCGCCTGATGCCTTACGGCCGGCTGCCGGGCACGGTGCGGGAAAAAATCATCCTGCGTACCGGCTGGAACTGCCGCAGCCGCTACGAATGGGGACAGCATGTGGACATCGGACTGATGGAAGGCGTTAGCGATGCCGAGATCCTGCAGGTTGCGCGCGGGCCGGAGGCTTTCAGTGATCCGGTCGAGCGGGCACT
>DASUXS010000156.1:0-3741 GCA_036377855.1 Moraxellaceae bacterium | reverse complement strand
GTCTGGCTGGGGCGGTTCTGGCGCTGGACGGTCTGATTCCCTCTCCCCTGACATGGGGAGAGGGTTAGGGTGAGGGGCGGCCTCGAATCCACCGCCGGCCCTCATCCGCCCTTTGGGCACCTTCTCCCGGGGGGAGAAGGAGTAATAGACAGATTGATGCAGATTCCCCTCACCCCAGCCCTCTCCCGGAGGGAGAGGGGGTGGGCCCGGGGGAGAGGTGTAGGGATGGTGGCTTTGAATCCACCGCCGCCCCAAAGAAAAGAGCGCCCTTGGGCGCTCTTTTCTTTGGGGCGGCGGGGCTCAGGCGGCGGCGGTGGCGCGGCCGGCTTTTTCGCGAGCCAGAGCTGCCTGCACGGCCGGCGACCTGGCGAAATATTCCAGCGCCAGGTTCAGCGGGGCCTCGCCATCCGGGTGGTATTCCGGATCGAAGTAACGGGCGGCGGCGGCGACCACGGACTCCACGGATGGCAGCGTGCCCTGCTTGCCACCGCGCCACCAGCGACGCAGGAAGGAATCCGGCTTCACGCCCGGGTCCTACTTCATCATGTGGTTGCTGCCCATGCCCAGCAGCAGCATGAGCAGCGGGAACACGGCCAGTGCCCACACCTGGCGCTCGTAGGTGGAGCCGCCCAGCGCGACATGCAGGTCATGCGCAACATTGCGGTGTTCCACTTCCTCGGCGCCATGCCAGCGGAACAGATCCAGGATGGCCTTGTCGATATTGGGCGCATCCAGCGCTTCCGATTCCACCACCCATTTGCCGAAGACGCAGGTGAAATGCTCGATGGCGGCGATGATGCCGACGCGCTGCTTCAGCCACCAGCCGTCGAGACGGCGCGTGACGAAGTTGTCGGGCATGCCCAGCGGGCGGTCGGCCAGCAGGTTGTCGAAAATGAAATTGGCCAGCTGCACCATCCTTTCGTATTCGATGCCGTTGGCGGTGAGGTAGTCCTCCAGCGCCGATTCATGCGCGCGCGCATGCATGGCTTCCTGGCGTATGAAACCCTGCACGTCGTCGCGCAGCGTTTCGTCTTTCACCAGCGGCAGTGCTTTGTTGTAGACGCGGCAGAACCAGAATTCGCCGGCGGGCAGCAGCAGGTGTATGGAATTGATGATGTAGGAGGCTTCCGGGTCGTGCGGAATCCAGTGCAGCGGGCTCTTGCTCAGGTCAAAACGTACACGGCGCGGCAGAAGCTTGTGATGCTCGGTCATGTTCGTGGGCTCTCTTCTTGCCGGTCCGCTTTTCCTGAAGCGTTGCCGGCATCTGCAGAGACCGGCGCCATCCCGGCGCCGTTTTTTTATTTGCTGCTTTCTTGTAGGAGCGGCTTCAGCCGCGAACCTTCTGCCCTGAACCGGAAGTTCGCGGCTGAAGCCGCTCCTACGGGGAGGGCGGCGATTAATTCAGTCGCGTCAGGCCTTCGGCTTTCTTGCCGCCGTCCACCTGGGTGACGAAATCGCTGATCCAGCCGGCCAGGCGCTCGCCTTCGGCCAGCAGGGTCCAGTGGCCGGCTTCGACATCACGGCGCCAGGTGTTGCGTGCCCAGACCACGATGTCTTCGAAGAGCTGTTCGCCGACATAGTTGTCTTTTTTCAGCACGATGAGCTGCACCGGCTTGCCGGTGTAACGCTCGCGCGGCTTGAGCAGGGACTTCATGAAATTGGCGCGGTAGAGGTTGACGCCGAAGATGCCGTCCTTGACGCCATTGGCGCGCGGTTCGAAAGGCACTTTCTCCACGGTGGCAATCTGCTTGTGCAGGCGCTGGCCGGCCAGACGCCACACGGTGGGCGCCAGCACGGGCAGCTGGAACATCATGATGTACCAGGAGCTGCCCAGCTGTTTCACGGCCTTGCGCAGCTTGGCGGGATCGGAAGACAGCAGGCGGTCGCGCATCCAGAAACCGGCGTGGTCCAGGCAGGGGCCGGACAGCGTGGTGTAGGAAAGGATGCGGTATTGCAGATGCGAGGCGGTGACGGATTCCCAGGTCTGTATCGAGCCCCAGTCATGGCCAACGAGATGCACGGCGCGGCCGGGCACGACATGGTCGAGCACGGCGACGAGATCGTCGGAAAGTTTTTCCAGCGAATAGTCGCGAACGCGGCCGGGGCGGTCGGAATTGCCGGCGCCACGCACGTCGTAGGTCACCACGAAATACTGCTGCGCCAGGCGCTCGGCCACGGCATCCCAGGTCGTGCTGTCATCGGGATAGCCATGCACGAGCACGACCGGCGTGCTGTCCGGATTGCCGCGCGAATAGGCGGCCAGCTTCACGCGACCGGAGTGCACGGTATAGGGCGTGACGGGGAGTTTTTTCAGGGGCGCGTTCATGCGGTCTCCGTCTTGCGGCTGTTGGTCTTGCCGCTGCTCTTGGTGGCGGGCTTTTTAGGGGCTTCAGCTTTGACGTCGGCAGCTTTGGCTTTTTCGGCCTTGGGCTTTTCCGTTTTGGGCTTGGTGGCCTTGGTTTTTTCCGCGGCCTTCACGGCCGGCTTGTCGGCTTTTTTGGCGGCAGGCTTCCTGGTATCGCCTTCCGCCTTGGTTTCAGGCTTCTTTGCAGCTTTCGCTGCTGCTGCTTTTTTCGGCGTGGCGACTTTCTTTTCCGCCGGAGCAGCTGCACCGACAACTTCACGACGCGTGATGACAGCAGCGGCTTCCGCTTTTGCCTCCACTGTCTTCGCCGGTTTCAACGTTTTCGCGGCCGACACGCCGATCACGCCGCGTTCCAGCCAGCGCCGCACATGCGGCACATCGTCATCCAGCCAGAAGGCATCGTCTTCAGTGATGACCAGCAGCTCTTCGAATTTCGCGCCGACATCGCGGAAGCCGATATGCGGCTCCACGGCCCAGAGGCCGGGCACGGGCGGATGCGCGGAACGCTGGTGGCTGGCCCACAGCGGCGACCAACCCTCTTTTACACCCTGGGCGGCTTCGCGGCCCAGCGACAACACGCTGCGGATACCGAAACGGCCGACGGAAATCTTGGGCGCGATGGGCGAGTCCGGCAGCTTTTCCACGCGATGCGCCAGCACGGCAAAGGGATAGGCATGGTGGCGCGGGTCCACGCCCTGCTTGGCGCAGAGCGAGTCCACGGCCTGGCTGACCTCGGACATGAGGCGGCGTTCGCGGATCATCTCGATGATGAGCTGGCGGTGCGGGGCCAGGTCGTCCATGAGCTGGTCCAGGATGCGGTTCTCGCCCAGCACGCCGGCATAGCCGATATCGGCGGTATAGCCGTTGAGCGTGGGCGCGCAATCCAGGATGAAGGGCATGTTGGCTTCCAGCTTCTTGTTGCTGGGGAAGAAAGCCGGGTTGAAACCGCGCAGCTGGTTCAGGCCGATCAGCCCGCGGAAGGCGGTGCGATGGCCGAACCAGGCAAAGGGCTGGTGCAGGCAGTCGGTGGCGCCGTGCTCGGCCAGCCAGGTCTTCATCATGGCGGCGACTTCGCGTTCGGTGATGCCGGGATGCAGGCGGGCGTGTATGGCTTCGGCGCAGGCATAGGCCAGGCGCTGGGCGGCGCGGAAACCGACGATGTCGGCGGTGCTGGGAATCAGGGAAGGGGCGGACATCGGCGAGACCTGATGAGCAAACGGGCCACGAGTTTTACATCGGCTGATGTCATAGTCCATTGGCTAGAACGACATTCTGTCAGACAGAAACCGGTCAATTGGAACTTTCGTGCAATGTGTTTGGCGAAGGGAGAAAAGGGGTTGGGGGAGTGTTTCGCCTGCCCCTATTTCTAAAACTGT
>DASUXS010000155.1:0-8915 GCA_036377855.1 Moraxellaceae bacterium | reverse complement strand
GAACCAGGAGTCGATGATCAGCGCCTGCAGCGGCGCTTCGCGCTCGCCCACCGGCGCGGGAATGCGTTCCACCAGTGCGTCCAGCAGGTCTTCCACGCCCAGGCCGGTCTTGGCGGAAACGCGGCAGGCATCGGTGGCTTCCACGCCTATGACTTCTTCGATTTCCGTGCACACGGCTTCCGGATCGGCCTGCGGCAGGTCGATCTTGTTCAGCACCGGCATCACTTCCAGGCCCTGGTCCAGCGCGGTGTAGCAGTTGGCCACGGACTGCGCTTCCACGCCCTGCGCCGCATCCACCACCAGCAGCGCGCCTTCGCAGGCGGCCAGCGAGCGCGAGACTTCGTAGGAGAAGTCGACATGGCCGGGCGTGTCGATGAAGTTGAGTTGGTAGCGCTGCCCGTCCTTTTTCGAGGTGTGGTAGAGCGTGACGGAGTGCGCCTTGATGGTGATGCCGCGCTCGCGCTCCAGGTCCATGGAGTCCAGCACCTGGGCCTGCATCTCACGCTCTTCCAGGCCGCCGCAGATCTGGATGAAGCGGTCGGCCAGCGTGGATTTGCCGTGGTCGATGTGGGCGATGATGGAGAAGTTGCGGATGTGCTTGATGTCGGTCACGGGGTGCTTACCACAGGGAGGAGAAGTCCGGGGCCGGGCAGCCGCGGAGAAGGCGCGGATTCTACCCGAACTGCACCGCCAGCGGCAGGGAGCCCAGACGACAACGGGGGCCAGGGCCCCCGTTGTTCACGCCAGCGCCGGCTTACTTCTTCTTGGCTTCGCTCTTGGCGTCAGCCTCGGCGGGCTCCAGGCGCAGGGCCAGGATGACGGGCTGGCCGCGGCGGTTAATGCCCAGGGCCAGGGCCTTGCCGGAAGGCAGATCCTTGGCCTGCTCGGCGAACTGGGCGGCATTCTTCACCGGCTTGTTCTGCAGGCTGGTGATCACATCCCCGGCGCGCAGGCCGGCATCGCTGGCGGCACCACCGGCCAGCTGCATCACCACCACGCCACCATCCAGCTTGAGGGCGGCCTTTTCCTCATTGCTGAGGTCACGCACGGAGTTGATGCCCAGGCGGCTGAGGTCGGTCTTGGCGGGCTTGCCCTTGCTGGCTTTGGGGCCGCCATCGGCCACATCCTCCGGCAGGGCGCCGACCTCAAAGCGCAAGGTCAGGCTCTTGCCGTCACGGTAGACGGTCAGCGGATAAGTCTGGCCCACCTTGGAGCGGCCAACGAGTTGCGGCAGGTCGGAGGCCAGGTTGAGATCGCGGCCGTTGAACTGGGTGATGACGTCGCCATCCTTGAGACCGGTCTTCTGCGCCGGCGTATCCGGCAGCACCTTGGACACCAGGGCGCCAGCCGGGCGCGGCAGGTTGTAGGCATCGGCCAGGTCACGCGTCACATCCTGGGTGACCACGCCCAGATAGCCGCGGGCGACATGGCCGCTGGCCTTGAGCTGGTTGACGGACTCCATGGCGACATCGATGGGAATGGCGAAGGACAGGCCCATGAAGCCGCCGGAGCGGCTGTAGATCTGCGAATTGATGCCTATGACTTCGCCCTTGAGATTGAGCAGCGGGCCGCCGGAGTTGCCGGGATTGATGGCGACATCGGTCTGGATGAAAGGCACATAGGCTTCATTGGGCAGGGCGCGCGCCTTGGCGCTGACGATGCCCGAGGTCACGGAATACTCGAAGCCGAAGGGCGAGCCTATGGCCAGCACCCATTCCCCTACCTTGAGATTGTCGGGATTGCCGATGGCCAGGGCCGGCAGGTCCTTGGCGTCGATCTTGAGCAGGGCCACATCCGAACGCTCATCCGTGCCTATCACTTCGGCATCGAGTTCACGGCGGTCGCTGAGGCGCACCGTCACCTTGTCGGCGCCCTGCACCACATGGTTGTTGGTCAGCACATAGCCGTCGGCAGAAATGATGAAACCGGAACCGAAAGACTGGCGTTCCTGCGGCGAGGGCGCGAAATTGAAGTCGTCACCGAAGAAGCGGCGGAAGATTTCCGGCACATCCTGCTGCGTGCCGCGCTTGCTGCTGCTCTTGGCGGAGGCACTGATATTCACCACCGCCTTGCTGGCCGATTCCGCCAGGGGCGTGAAATCCGGCAGCTCGGCGCGGGCCGGCAGCACCCACAGGAAAGACAGGATGGTCGCGGTGGCGGCCTTGAGCATCACGGCACGCTGCATTGACAGCATGGTGGGCAGTGACAGCATGGTGGAATCCCCCTCAGGAAGCTGGCAGGCCAGAGGCGGCCGGCCAGTCGGAAAGCAGGAAAATTAGCGAGGCGCCCACGGGGAAAACAGTGGGGATTTGTAAGCACTCCCGGGTGCTGCCGCAGGCATCCGTGACGACCCCGGCCACGTGCACGTGACTTGCCGTCCAGCCTATACTAGGGGCCTTTGGTCCGCCCCCTCCCCGGCAGCAGACCCTGGCTGTTTTCCGCACGGATGCCTATCACGGACCCCTATTACATGACCGACCATCTGCACGACGTGCTCATCATCGGCAGCGGTGCTGCCGGCCTCACCCTCGCCCTCAAGCTGGACCCTTCGCTGCGCATCGCCGTGCTGTCCAAAGCCACGCTCAGCGATGCCAGCACCTATTACGCCCAGGGCGGTGTCGCGGCCGTGCTGGATGAAACCGATTCCACCGAGCTGCATGTCGCCGACACGCTGGTGGCCGGCGCCGGCCTCTGCCATGAAGATGCCGTGCAGTTCACCGTGGAAAACGGTCCCGAGGCCATACGCTGGCTGATAGACCAGGGCGTGAGCTTCACCCTCAACGACGACGAACAGCCCCACCTCACCCGCGAAGGCGGCCACTCGCACCGCCGCATCATCCACGCCGCCGACGCCACCGGCCGCGCCATTTCCACCACGCTGGTGAAACGCGTGCGCGAATGCAGCAATGTCGAGCTGCTGGAAAACCGCGTGGCGGTGGACCTCATCACCTCGGAAAAGCAGGGCCTGCCCGGCCCCAATCGTGTGCTGGGTGCCTATGTGCTGAATTCCAGCACGGGCGAAGTGGAAGTGTTCCGCGCCAAATTCGTGGCCATGGCCACCGGCGGCGCCAGCAAGTCCTATCTCTACACCACGAATCCCGACATCGCGACCGGTGACGGCATCGCCATGGCCTGGCGCGCCGGCTGCCGCGTGGCGAACATGGAATTCAACCAGTTCCATCCCACCTGCCTCTACCATCCGCAGGCCAAGAATTTCCTCATCACCGAGGCCATGCGCGGCGAAGGCGCCTATCTGCGCCTGCCCGACGGCGAACGCTTCATGCCGCGTTTCGACGAACGCGCCGAACTGGCACCGCGCGACATCGTGGCCCGCGCCATCGACTATGAAATGAAGCGCCTGGGCATACGTTGCGTCTACCTGGACATCACGCACAAGCCGGCCGATTTCATCACCAGCCATTTCCCCAACATCTACCAGAAGTGCCTGGAATTCGGCATAGACATCACCAAGGACCCGATTCCCGTGGTGCCGGCCGCGCATTTCACCTGCGGCGGCGTGATGGTGGACCTGCACAGCCACACCGATGTCGGCAACCTCTATGCCATCGGCGAAACCTCCTTCACCGGTCTGCATGGCGCCAACCGCATGGCCAGCAATTCGCTGCTGGAATGTTTTGTCTTTGCCATGGCCGCGGCGCGCGACATCCAGGAAAAGCTGAAGGCGCAACCCGAGCCACCGCGCGTTAAACCCTGGGACGCCTCCCAGGTGCGCAATCCGGACGAGGACGTGATCATCCTGCACAACTGGGAAGAGCTGCGCCGTTTCATGTGGGACTATGTGGGCATCGTGCGCACCGACAAACGCCTGGCGCGTGCGCTGCACCGTGTCGAGCTGCTGAAGCGGGAAATCCACGAGTACTACAGCAACTACACCATCTCCACCAACCTCATCGAGCTGCGCAACCTGGTGCTGGTCTCCGAGCTCATCATCCGCTGCGCGCAGCTGCGCCGGGAATCCCGCGGCCTGCATTACACGCTGGACCATCCGGGGCTGGCGCCCACGCTGCAGGACAGCATCCTGACGCCGCTGAACGCCGGCAGCCGCTGACTGCCCGTCCTCTGCCGGCCGCCTTTGACAGCCGGCAGAGGGCGCGGTAAACCACTGCCTTCCGTTCGCTACGATCTATCCTTTATCTGTCCTTTCTCTTTCCATTCGCCAGGGATACGCCATGGGCAACCAGATTCTGATCGGCAAGGGCGAACTGCCCTGCTACCTTGAAGGCCGCTACGCCAACCGCCACGGCCTCGTCGCCGGTGCCACCGGTACCGGTAAAACCGTCACCCTGCAGGTGCTGTCCGAGGGCTTTTCCGATCTCGGCGTGCCGGTCTTCATGGCCGACATCAAGGGCGATCTCGCCGGCATTTCGCAGAAAGGCGCCGACAATCCCAAGTTCGCCGAGCGCGCCAGCAAGCTCGGTGTCAGCGATTACCGCAACCAGGCCTATCCCACCGTGTTCTGGGATGTCTTCGGCGAGCAGGGCCATCCTGTGCGCGCCACCATTTCCGACATGGGCCCGCTGCTGCTGGCCCGCCTCATGGACCTGAATGACACCCAGGAAGGCGTGCTGACGCTGCTCTTCAAATATGCCGACGACAACGGCCTCCTGCTGCTGGACCTCAAGGACCTGCGCTCGCTGGTGTCCTTTGCCGTGGACAACACCGCGGCCTTCGGCAAGGACTACGGCACCGTGGGCAAACAGACGCTGGGCATCATCCAGCGCGAACTGCTGACACTGGAGCAGCAAGGCGCGGACAAATTCTTCGGCGAGCCGGCGCTCAAGCTCGAAGACTTCATGCAGACCACGCTGGAAGGCCGCGGCCATATCAATGTGCTGGCCGCCGACAAGCTCTTCCAGCAGCCCAAGCTCTATTCCACCTTCCTGCTCTGGCTGCTGTCCGAGCTGTATGAAAACCTGCCTGAGCGCGGTGACGCCGACCTGCCCAAGCTGGTGTTCTTTTTCGATGAAGCCCACCTGCTGTTCGCGGATGCGCCCAAGGCCCTGCTGGACAAGATCGAACAGGTGGTGCGCCTGATACGCTCCAAGGGTGTGGGCGTGTATTTCGTCACGCAGAATCCGCTGGATATTCCGGACAGCGTGCTGGGGCAGCTCGGCAACCGTGTGCAGCATGCGTTGCGTGCGTTTACGCCGCGCGACCAGAAGGCCGTGAAAGCGGCCGCGGAAACTTTCCGTGCCAAACCCGGCCTGGATGTCGCCACCGTCATCACCGAACTCGGTGTGGGCGAGGCCCTGATTTCCACCCTGGGCGAAGGCGGCATCCCCAGTCCGGTGGAACGCGCCAAGGTCTGCCCGCCGCGTTCGCGCCTGGGCGCGGTGACGGCGGAAGAACGCGCCGCCACATTGCAGCGCTCGCCTTTCCGCGGTCGCTATGAAGAAACCATAGATCGTGAATCCGCTTATGAGCGCCTGAGCGTACGCACCCAGGAGCAAGCCGCGACGGCAGCCGCTGACGCCCAGGCCAAAGCCGACGCCAAGGCGGCGAAAGCACCGGCGCGTCAGGCCGACAGTGTGTGGGAAGCGGCCGCCAAGAGTGCGGTGCGTGCCGCCAGTTCGGAAGTGGGCCGCAGCATAGGCAAACAGCTGCTGCGCGGCCTGCTGGGCTCGCTGCAGAAATCCATGCGCTGAGACTCAGGGCGCAGGCTGCAAGCGCGCATATTTGAGACGCACCCGCAGACGCCGGAATACCTCCGGCGGCAAGGCATCCGGCACCAGCACCAGACGCTGGCGCCGGTCCGCCATTTCAATATCCAGCAACACCAGATAACGCCAGACCCGCACGCGAGAAAGCGTGACGGGAATGGCCTTGTCATTTTCAATCAGGTACCAGCCGCCACCCTGCTCCAGCAGGCGCAGGCCGCGCACGGACAGTTCAACCTTCCAGGCATGGAATGCCGAAAAAAGAATCAGCAGCATCAGCAGGGCTTGCGCAGGCCAGGGCAATGCCGAAGCCAGCATGGCGCCCGCCGCCGCGATATGCAGGACGGCGGCAAGACACAACAGGAAACGCGAGGGTCGTGGCGAGAGGTCAGCGCGCCAGACGTGCAAGGATGAGCTCAACCATACGCTCCAGCTCGGGATCCGCCGGCTTTTCCTGCTGCATGAACCAGTTGAACAGGTCCATGTCTTCGCAGTCGACAAGGCGCACGAACACGGCTTTGTCGGCAGCCTCCAGATCCCGGTAATGTTCGTCCATGAACGGACCGAGGATGACGTCCAGCTCCTTGAGGCCGCGCCGGCAATGCCATTGCAGGCGGCGTTCTTCGGCGGTGAGCTCGGTCATTTACTGCTCCACAGTGCTGGTCAATCTTAGTGCTGGCGGCGATTATAGGCTTGTTTTCGCGCTGACCGTCTCCATCTTTTCCGCATCCCGACTGCCTGCCTTTTGCCATGAATACGCCCTGGACTGCCCTGCTCGCCCAAGCCCCCCAGCCGGCTGCCACAACCACCCCGGCCACCGCCCTCACTCCCCTGCCTTCCTTGGCCGTGATTCAGCTCACCGGCCCGGAATCACTGAAATTCCTGCAGGGCCAGGCCACCACGGATTTCCGTGAAGTGGAGAAAGGCCGCGTGCTGCGTGGGGGTATCTGTTCGCTCAAGGGCCGCCTGCTGTTCAGCTTCATCGCCGTGCCGCAGGGCGAGAACGTGGCGCTGGTCCTGCCGGCCGACCAGTTGGAGGCCGCGCTGGCGCATCTGAAGAAATACGCGGTGTTTTCCAAGACACAGCTGGCGGCAAGCCCGCTGGCCCTGCTGGGCGTGACCGGCCCGGAGGCGGAAGCCCAGGTGCATGCCCTGCTGGGCAAGGTGCCGGGACAGGAGCAGGTTGTGCAGTCGGCCGATGGCCGCTGGGCCCTGCGCATCGGTGCGGAAAACCGTTTCCTGGTAGCCCTGCCCGACGCAGCATTGCAGGCGCATTGGCCAGATATCCAGAAGGCGCTGGCGGGCGAAAGCCTGTGGTGGGCCGCCGAAATCCAGGCCGGACTGGCCACGGTGTTCGCCGCCAGTCGCGATCTTTTCCAGCCGCAGGAACTGAATCTCCATGCCCTGGAAGCGGTGAGCTACAACAAGGGCTGCTACACCGGCCAGGAAGTCGTGGCCCGCCTTTATTTCCGCGGCAAGCTCAAGCAGCGCCTCTACCATCTGCGCGGCAATGCCCAGGGCGCCCAGCCTGGCAGCGCCGTCAACGCCGGGACGACCCATGTCGGCGACGTGGTCATGAGCAGCACGCACGATGGCGTGCTGGAGCTGCTGGCGGTGGTGAAGAACACCGCGGTGCGTGACCAGGCCTTGAGTTATGGCGAGAATGGTCCTGCGCTGGTCGAGATTCCGCTGCCCTATGCTCTGCCTTCCGACAAGGAAGAATAGAAGAGCGATTTTCCTGTCCATAAAAAAAGCCCGCTGCATGCGGGCTTTTTTATTGTCCGGATCATAGCGCCTTACAGCGCCGCCAAAGGATGCTCATCCGACCACGGCGCCTGGTAATGCCCTTCTATCCATGACTCGCTGACTTCTGCCAGCGTGGCCGGCTGCCACTTCGGGGCATTGTCCTTGTCCACCAGCAGCGCACGCACGCCTTCGATGAAATCGGGATGGCGGGCGCATTGCGTGGACAGGATCAGCTCCTCGCGGAAAACATCGGCCAGCTTCATGTCGCGGCCGCGCTGCCACTGGCGCTGTATCAGCGCAGCCGATGTCGGCGAGCCCTTGGCCAGGGTCTTGGCCGTGCGATCCAGCCAGGCGTCGTCCGGCGCCGGCGTGGTCAGCGCCGCATACAGCGTTGCCAGGTCGTCGCTGGCTGCGCGCTGGTTCAGCAGCGCTTCGCGCGGCTTGAGTTCGGAATGCGCCAGCAGGGGCGGCGACTCGCGCATCAGCAACGTACTGACCTGCAGCTCGCGGGTCTCCTTGTCCTCGCTGAAGCTTTCCGCGCAGAGATGCTCGATCACGGCCTCGCGACGTGCCACCGGAATGGCCATGTCGGCCAGACCGATGAACAGCGCATCAGCGGCATTGAGATGCACACCGGTCATGCCGACAAAAAGCCCGAGACGGCCTTTCACGCGCGACAGGAAATAACTGCCACCGACATCCGGATAGAGGCCGATGGTGATTTCCGGCATGGCCAGCCTGGAGGTCTCCGTCACCACACGATGCGAGGCGCCGCCCATGAGGCCTATGCCGCCGCCCATGACAATGCCCTGCCCCCACACGATCACCGGCTTGGGGAAGGTGTGTATGAGGTAGTCGAGCTTGTATTCCTCGGTGAAAAAGGACTGCGCATAGGGATCATCAATGCCGTTCTCGCGCACGGCCAGGCAGATACGGCGGACATCACCGCCGGCACAGAAGGCCTTTTCGCCAGCCCCCTGCAGGAAAACCGCCACGACACGGTCATCCTGCGCCCAGCGCCGCAGCGCCGGCAGCAGGATGTTGATCATGTCCAGGCTCAGGGAGTTCAGCGAACGCTCGTTGTTCAAGGTGGCGATGGCCAACAGGCGGCCGTCCGCGGCAGGACGCTCCTCCAGCAGGACGACGGGAACTTCAGACATGACAACCTCAGGCAGGCAGTGACCAATCGATGGGGGCGCGTCCCTGCGCTTCAAGATAGCGATTGGCCTGGGAGAAATGACGGCAACCGAACCAGCCGCCACGATTGGCGGACAGCGGCGAAGGATGCACCGACTTCAATACTAGATGTTTTTTGGTATCGATGAAGCGGCCCTTGCGATGGGCATAGCTGCCCCAGAGCAGGAAGACCAGATGCTCGCACTGCCCGTTGAGGATGCGGATCACGGCATCGGTGAAGGTTTCCCAGCCCTGGTTCTGGTGCGAGGCGGCCATGCCGGCCTGCACGGTCAGCACGCTGTTGAGCAGCAGCAC
>DASUXS010000154.1:0-4028 GCA_036377855.1 Moraxellaceae bacterium | reverse complement strand
GATCCGGCGCTGGTGACCACGGCCCTGACGCATTTCACGCCGCTGTCGACCACGGCCACGGACATACGCCCGCTGCTGACCCAGGGTGGCGCCATCTCCTACTCGCAGGGCGGCATCGTGCTGTCCAGCACGGACGAGAATGACCGCAAGAACGTGGCCCGCGTCATGATCCCGCACTCCATCGCCATGGTGGTGCAGGTGCTGAACCGCGCTGCCGAACGTTTCTGAGTGCCTGCTGAGCGCGTGCTTCCGATCAGAGCCTTCTGACCGCTGGTCACGAAGCCCGCACAACAATGTTCCAACGTGAGCTTGGGGGCGTATCTTGCCGATACTGCCCCCTTTTTTTTGGTCCCGTGCCTGCTCCGCGAGCAGCACGCGGCAAGAACAACAAGAAACCGAGCCCGCCCATGCTGCCGCGACTTCTCCTGATTCCCTTGCTCCTGGCCCCGCTGTCCCTGGACGTGCAGGCCTCGGTCCGCCATGACCTGAACACGCCCGGCCTGGCCGCCACTCTCGATGGCGCCCCCTTCCCGGATACCGTGGTGAACGTGATGCAGAAGCTGGCGCAGCGCGCCAATCCGCAGGCCACCAAGGCCGAGGTGGTGCAGGCGCTGGTCGATGACCGCCTGCTGGGCGCTTATGCACGCCAGCAGTATTCCGTGGCTGAGCTCATGGAAGACAACAAGGTCGGCTACCACCCCGAGATGCAGCTGCAGCAGTCCCTGGTGTCCGCCCTGCAGGCTGCCTTCGGTCCGCAGCTCAGTGCCGCCGTGAAAGCGGAGAAGAACGGCAACCTCACCGGTGTGCTGACGCAGCAGCATGAACCCACGGCCGCCGACTGGGATGCCGTGCTGGGCAAACCGAAAATGCTGCTGGAATACGCCCTGGACGACAAAGGCCGTGCCGCTGCCGCCAAGGTCGTGGTCTTTGCCTATCGTTTCGACAGCAAGACCCGTGGCCAGGTGACGCTGCGCGATATCTATGATGCGCAGAACGTGCAGGGCCGCAACCAGCTGCATGCGCGCGACACCGGTTTCGCCATGGCGCAGGCGCGGCAGCTGCTGGAGCAGCGCTATGTGCTGCACTGGGCTGAATACCGTTCACCGCTGGGACGCGACGGCTATGCGGTATTCCGCCGTGCCATCGAAGACCGTTTGCTGCGTGATGGCTGGATGGCGCTGATAGGCGTCAGCAGCGATATCCACGATGACACGGAAAACCTCAAGCGCCTGGCTGCTGCCGTGACCACGGAAGAGGTGCACAGCTATTACGAAAAACACCGCGACGAATTCCGCCGCGTGGAAAAAGTGAAGGCACGACATATCCGCCTGCCGGATGAAGCGGCGGCGAGCGCCGCGTATGCGCGCCTGCAGAAGGGTGAAGACTTTGCCGCCGTGGCCACGGCCGTGTCGCAGGCGGCTGATGCCGCGCAGGGCGGTGACATGGGCTGGCT
Organism: Moraxellaceae bacterium; assembly: GCA_036377855.1. Classification (GTDB taxonomy): domain Bacteria; phylum Pseudomonadota; class Gammaproteobacteria; order Pseudomonadales; family Moraxellaceae; genus UBA2031. The sequence goes on along the minus strand of DASUXS010000154.1, from coordinate 2,575 downwards.
GCTGCATGGTCAGAAACAGGCGTCATGGCTGGAAAGCCTGGCCTTTGTGCAGCCTGCGGGCGTGGTGTCCAAACCTTTCCGCAGTCCCGGTCGTCCCGGTGACAATCCGGCCTGGGAAATCCTCAAAGTCGAAGAAAGGGTAGAAGGTTTCCAGCCCGAGGACAGCACCGAGGTGCGCTATGTCGCCTCCCAGGCCATTGCCCGCCAGAAAGCGCTGCAGGAATACCGTGGCACGCTGGACAAGCTGCGCGCTGCTGCCGACCTCCGTCTGCATCCCTCGCTGTCGCCGATGGCACGCCAGCCGGCGAAGGGGAGTGGGGCATGAAGCGCCTGCTGTGGGCCGGCCTGGTCCTGTTGCTGGTGGGCGTGGTGGTGCTGGGATTGTGGCTGCGCGGTGATGCCATGGCGCCTGTGGCGACGGCGGCAGCACCGCTGCCGGCCGCGGCATCCGGCGCGCCGTCGCAACAGCTGCCACCCGCCCTTGCCCCCACCGTCACCGTGGCGACCACGGATGCGCCCTTGCCGGAACTGCCGGCCACCGCGGCGGATGCCGTGCAGAGCATGAGTCAGGCCCGCGAGGCGGGTGATGCCCGTGCACCGACGGTGGTGCGTGATGCGCCGCGCGAAATGCCATCGGCGGCCGAGCTGGCCGATCCCCAGGCCTACCAGCGTTACGAGGCGCGCCAGAACCAGCGCCTGCAGCGCGCCTATGTGAAAGCGGCCGACACGGAAATTCCGCGCCTGCAGCAGGACATAGCCCGCGCCCGCGAGGCCGGCCTGACGCCTGAGCAGATTGCCGAGGGCGAGGAAAAGCTGCGCCGCATCCAGGCCATGCGCGACCAGTTGCAGGCCCAGCAGGGCAGCAGCGCCCCCTGAGGTTTTCCGTCTGTCGCAGATGACCGGTTTGCACAAATCGTCCGTCATCTTGGCAGCGTCATTTTCCTTTTCTACTATTGGTTCACCGAAAAGGACCGGCAGCTTCATCCTTTGGCAGCCCTGGTGCTGCCGGCGGAACAAACGCTGCCAACAACAAGAACAAAGCCGTCCCATGTCCCAGCCTGCGTCCACGGAAAACCTCGGTCATATTTCAGTGCCTGCCCTGCAGCAGTATCTGCGCAGTGCGGAAGCCTGCGGGCTGTCCCGCGAAAAAATGCTGGCCGAGTCCGGCATCTCGGCGGAACAGCTGCTGGACAACAACGGCCGCGTCCCGGGTGATGCCCTGCAACGCCTGCTGGCCTATATCCTGCCGCGCTGCGGCAATCCGGTCTTCGGCCTGCAGACCTCGCATTACATACAACCCGGTTCCTACAGCGTGATGGGTTATATCGCCATGACCAGCAATACGCTGGCCGAGGCGGTGGCGCGCATGCCGCAGTATGAAAAGCTGGTGGGCGACATGGGCGTGTCCACGGTGGAGCATGAGCCGGGCGCCATCGTCGTGCGCTGGAATTGCCGTTTCAGCGATCCGCTGACGCGCCGCCACATCATAGAGAACGTGCTGGCGTCCTGGACCTCGTATACGCGCTGGATGGCGGATGCGCCGGAGCTGACGCCGCTGGCCGTGCGTTTCGAACACGATCCGCCGGCTGATCGCACCCTGCTCAAGCATTACCAGCAGATATTCCGTTGCCCGGTGTATTTCAACCAGCCCATGTCGGCGCTGCTGTGCTCGGCGCAGATGTTCGAATATCCGCTGCGCCAGCCCGACGTGAACCTGCGCGATACGCTGGAGCAGCATGCCCAGGCCTCGCTGGCCGCGCTCAAGGAAAAATACTCGCTCTCGGACCAGGTGCGCTCGCTGCTGCGCGCCATGCTGGCCGACGGTTCGCCGCGCAAGGAGTTCGTGGCGGAGCAGATGGGCATGAATGTGCGCACCCTGCATCGCAAGCTGGCCGATGAAGGCCAGTCCTATCAGCAGATCCTCGATGACCTGCGCGCGGAGCTGGCGCGCAAATACCTCAGCCAGTCGCATCTGTCCGTGGACGACATCGCACGCACGCTGGGCTTCACGGAAAGCCGCTCTTTCATCCGCTATTTCAAGGGCTATGTGGGCGTGACTCCCGGTGAGTTCCGGCATGGGCCGCAGAAAGAGCCGGATACGGTCTGATCCCGGATTCCTCTCTATCCTCCGTTCGTCCTGAGCCTGTCGAAGGACGCCGCCGTGGATTTACCCCTTCCTTCTCCATAAACCACTGTCGCCCCGGCGAAAGCCGGGGCCCAGCGTCTTTAGCAGCCTCAGGGTCCTCCCTGGTCTTGAATTAGATCGTCATCCCCGCGCAGGCGGGGATCTCCCTGGTGTGCAGCGGGCTTTTGCTATTGCTAAGACTGTGGGCTTTCTTTTCCCCAACCCTGTATACGCGCGCTGGGCTTTGCTTTTGCGCTGCCCGGGAGTGCGGGGATTCGGGCCCAATCTCGACCAACGGTGAAGTGCTCCGACTGGGTTGCCCCCGTTGTTTATTGGCTACGGCCGGTGCGCCTCCCGCGGGGCCCTATTTCTTTTTTCTCACATCCTCGCGCAGCGAGGTGAACGTCGGCTCCGCCGACGGCCCGAAGGGTGAGGCCGCAGGCCGAATAA
>DASUXS010000153.1:0-8186 GCA_036377855.1 Moraxellaceae bacterium | reverse complement strand
GCGCGCCGCTTCCGCGTTCGGCGAAGCCAGCAGCGCGGCCAGCATCAAACCCTCGTTGCGGTTGAGGCCGACCGGTGCCTTGCCGAACAGGGCCTGGCTGGCAGCGCCTATGCCCTGCAGGTCGCCGCGCCAGGTCACCAGGTTGAGATAGGCCTCGAGGATTTCACTTTTGCTCCAGTGCTTTTCCAGGTCGCGCGCGGCCTGCATCTGGTTCCATTTCTGCGACAAGGAGCGACCGCCGCGGCGCCAGGCCAGCTCGGCATCCAGCAGGCCGGCCAGCTGCATGCTGATGGTACTGGCGCCGCGCGACTTGTCGCCGGTCACCAGCTTGAAGGTGGCCAGCGCGGTGGCGCTCCAGTCTATGCCGTGGTGCTCGTAGAACTCGCGGTCTTCGGTAAAGACCAGCGCCTCCACCAAAGCCGGTGAAATGTCCTTCAGCGCCACCCAGCGCAGGCGGTTGCTCTGCAGGTCCAGGCGCCGCGCATGCAGGAAGACACCGTTGCGGTCCTGCAGCTCGGCATAGGAGGAGTGGAAACCGTTCTTGATTTCGGCAAAGGCGGGAGCGTCGGCAGCGGCCAGTGCTGGCAACAGTGCCAGCACCAGCAGTCCTGCGCGGATCAGCCGCTTTCCCGCAGGAGCGGCCTCAGCCGCGAACTTTCCGGTGTGCATATTTCATGTTCGCGGCTGAAGCCGCTCCTACATCGTCATGGTTCGCGGCTGAAGCCGCTCCTACAAAAACAAAGGATCAGGGTTTCACGACCCAGTTGGCATTGGGCGTCATGCCGAACATTTCCGGCGCATACATGGCTTCAACACGGGTCGGCGGCAGGCGGAAATCGCCGGACTGGTTCAGGCGCAGCGTATAGCGCACCTCCCATTCACCCTTGTAGATGCGTTCGTAATAGGCGCGGTAGCTGTCGGCACCGAATTCGGCGAAGGTGGCCCAGGTCCAGGCATCGGCGGCTTCCGCCGCCATGGAACTGTCGCGGCCCAGGGCACGGCCCAGCAGCGTGCTGCCGGCCGGGATGGGATCGTCCACCGCCACCCAGCCGATATCGCTCTGCGCTTCCAGCTTCAGCGTCACGCGCACGACATCGCCCACGCTCCACTGCCCCGCCGTCTTGCGCTGCACCGGCTCGACCATCTTCACGACCTTGAAGCCGGTGCTCAGCGGCGCTTTCAACGGTACGCGGGCACGGGCCTGCACCGTGATCCAGGGCTTGCCGCTGCCTTCCTGTGCCAGCTTGAGCACATCGGGTTTGGCCGGCCAGTCCAGGCGCTGCGCTTCCGGTTGCGCGGTCACCCAGTCCAGGGATTTTTCCTGCGCGGCCAGACGCAGCTCGGTACGACCCATGACCGGATCGCGCTCGAAGGTTTCACTGAAGCGTTTCAAGGCCATGCCGCCCCAGAGGTTGGCGATGGTGGTGTCCCAGCGGCCTTCACGCTGGCGCATGAGCAGGCCACGCAGCAGGCGTGGTTCGTCGTCCTTCCAGGCCGGCAGGTCCATGGTCGCCAGCATGAGGCGCGCCACCGTGGCCTGGTCATTGTCATACAGCCACCACCAGGAATATTCGCCTTCGGACAGCAGATAGGCCGAGCCCTGCAGCGTGAGACGCGAACGCAGCAGGCTTTCCGCCTGCGCCAGGCGCTCGTCGCGACGCGGAATGGCGGGCGAGGCGCGCAGCAGCTCGAACCAGTTCACCAGCATGGAGGTGGTCCAGCGCGGCGGATCAATGCGCAGGGTGTCCAGCTGTGAAGGTTTGAAGCGGCCGTATTGCGCCAGCAGCGTCAGTACCTCGAGACGGCGATGCGCGTCGTCCAGCTCGCGCAGGCGCCAGTCTTCGAAACCGGCACGGCCCTCCACATAATTCACCAGGCCATCCAGCATGCGCTGGCGCGACGCTTCCGGCACCGGCCAGCCCAGGCCCTTGGACACGCGCAGGATATAAGCGCTGAGGAAGGGGTAGCCGGCGGTATTGGGATAGAAAGCGGCAAAGCCCTTGTCGTCCAGATAGACCGGCAGCAGCTCCATCACTTCATTCCAGCGCGCACGGTCCTGCAGGCCGGCAGCGCGCGAGGTTTTCTGTTCCAGGCAGCTGTAGGGATATTTCTCGAAATAACGCTTCACATCATCCAGGCTGTCGCTGAGACGAGCCTGGCCGGAGACCTGGATGGCGCCACCGGGCAGCGCATCCGCCGGTTTCTGCACAGGAATTTCAGTGGGTTTTTCCAGCTGCAGCAGCGTGCCCTGCAGCACGCGTTCCGGTACCGGATCCAGCACCTTCTGCGACAGCCTGACGCGGTCGCTGGCGTCCTGGCCCTCGGCGCTCAGCACCAAGTCCAGTTTTTCCACATCGGCGGGCACGGTGAAGGGCACGGCCACCACGGTGGAAGTGCCCGGTGCCACCGTCACGGTTTTTTCCAGCAGCTTGCCGCGGCCTTCCAGCTCGGCCGTGAATTTCAGCGTCTGCGCCTTGTCACTGGAATTGCGCAGGGTGAAACCCGGATCCAGCTTGTCGCCCTGGCGCACCACCAAGGGCAGGCCGGGCAGCACGGACACATCCTGGAAACTTTCCATGCGCGTATCGCCGCTGCCGAAACGGTTTTCGCTGGTGGCCACGGCCACGATGCGGAAACCGGTGAGCGAATCATTCAGCGGCACGCTGAACTGCGCCTGGCCATTGGCATCGACCTTGGCGCGGGCCTGCCAGTAGATCAGCGTGTCGAAAAGCTCGCGCGTGCTGCCGCCACGCCCGCCGCCACCGCCCGGCGGCAGCGCCTTGCGACCGTAGTGGCGCTTGCCCACCACCTGCAGCTGCGAGGTCGCAGTGTCCACGTCATGGCTGCGCGAGGCCATCATGGGCGTCAGCACATCCCAGCTGTCATTGCCGGCGAGTTCCAGCAGCGCCTCATCGACAGCGGCCAGCGTCACTTCTGTTCCAGCGGGCAGCGACTGCTGCGCCGGCGGTGTCACCTGCACGCTGACCTGGGCCTTGTCGCGCGGATGGTAGCGCGGCTTGTCCGTCTTCACGTTCACGCCCAGGCGCCAGGCTTCCCAGCCCACCTTGACTTCGGCGATGCCGAGCTTGAAGGCGGGTTTGCCGAGGTCTATCAGCGCCGTCGGTGCCACCGTATCGTTGCGGCCACGCACCAGCAGGACCGAGACATAGACATTGGGGGCGTAATCCGCCTTCACCGGCAGGCTGATCACCGGATTGCTGGACTTGAGGGTCTGCACGAAGGTTTCCATCACACCGTCGCGCTCGACACCTATCAAGGCGGTGGCTTCGGGGAAAGGCATGCGCACCTGCAGCTTCATGGTGTCGCCGGCGCGGTATTCCTTTTTCTCCGGCAAGAGATCAATACGGTCGTCATTGCCCTGGTCAAACCACCAGCGGTCACCCGTGCTCACCCAGGTGGAGGCATTGCTGCGCATGATGCGGCCTTTTTCATCCGCGGCTTCCACATTCAGCACCAGCTCGCCGGACACGGCCGGCGTCACCGTGCAGCTGAGGCGGCCTTTGCTGTCGCTGCGACCGGCGCACTGCACCGGCAGCGCCTCTTTCTTCTGCACGCTTTCATAGGCATAGAAACCGCCCACCGTACGGCGGCGGTGCGACTGCCGGCTGCGCAGTTCAGCGCTGGCCTTGATGGCGATATTGGCGCGCGGCTTGCCATCCGGGCCCAGAGTCACGATCTCCACTTTCTGCGGCGCATTGCCGGAGAGCGTGATCCAGCTCGGCAGTTTCACGCCGGGAATGACGGCGGCCGGCCACAGGCTGGCACTGGCGGTGGCGGTATGGGTTTCACCGCTGGGATCGCGGTATTCCATTTCCACGCGCAGCTGGCTGACCTTGCTGATGGCCGGCAGCTTGCCGCTGTCGGCGCGCAGGCCACCGCGTTCGTCCAGGGTCAGGGCCTGCTCTTCCAGGGCGATGGGGCTGTCACCGTCCTCGTAGTCTCCACCCTCCTCGTCATCGCGGTAGCGCGAATAGCTGAAGGAATAGTCTTCGAAATCCTTGAAGCTGGTGCCGGTGCTGCTGACCTGGCCGCGCAGGGTCACCGCGGCCTTGGGATAGCTGCCGCCATTGATGTATTGCAGCTGCATGTCCACCGGCAGGCTGTCGGGCAGGATCTGCGGGCCACCCGGCAGCTGCAGCTGGGCTTTCAGCACCGGCAGGCGGAATTCCTCGACACGGAAGCTGCCCAGGGCATATTCGCGGTCACCGGCTTCGAGCAGGATGGAGTAGCGGCCCAGCTTGGCGGCCGCCGGGATTTTCCATTCATTCTCGCCATTGCCGTCCTTGCCGATATTCAGCGGCAATTCATATTCCTGGCCGCCGCCGTCGTAGCGCACGAACAGTTTCTTGTAGCGGGCATTGCGCGGCGCCGTCAGCGACTGCAGCGAGGTTTCGCGCACGACATGGCGCATATGCAGGGTTTCACCGGCGCGCAGCAGGCTGCGGTCCAGGATGCTGTGGGCGATCAGGTTGCCGCTGTCATGCCAGCCGGAGGACACATTGAAACGCCAGGACTCTATGCCCTCGTCCCAGCCCGGCAGCACGATGCCGCGATCGGCGCCGGAGCGCGCGACCACGGCATAGCGGCCCATGCAGCCATCGGCATATTCGGAGAAATCGCGCGGCGTATCAAAACGCGCCAGGCCCTGAGCATCGGTCTTGCCGCGCCACACGGCGCTGCCGCCCTTGCAGTCCAGGACGGAAACATCGGCATTGGCCACCGGCTGCCCCTTGTCCAGCGTGGTCACCCAGACCAGGCTGCCCTGCGGGCCATGGCGCAGGTGCACGCCGAGATTGGTGACTATGCTCAGCGCCGACACATACATGGGCGCCTTGTTGGCGATCAGCGACTCACCGAGATAGCGGCTTTCCACTTCATGCACATAGGCGCCGGTCGTGACCGGCAGGCCTATGACTTCGAATTCCTTAGCCGCCAGCGTGCGTGGCAGCGTCTGCACATTCACGCCTTTGATCGAGGCCAGCAGTGACAAGGAACGCGGATCCGGATCCAGCAGATTTCCGGCTTCATCGCGACGCCCGCAGTCATAGCAGGACTGTTTGTTCTGGTGTTTGTTGAAGCGACCCAGCCAGCGCAGCAGCTCGATGTCGGAGTCCGGCAGCTTGTAGGTGAAGAGACGTGCCTCCGGCGTTACGCCCTTGCCCGGCTCCAGATTGCGCAGCGTCAGCGGCACCGCGCCCGCGGCTTTTTCGATGATGCCGAAATTGGCCGCGAACTTGGCCAGGGGCGGATAATTCGCCGTCTTCACCGCCAGCGGGAAACGGCTGGCATTGACCAGCGGACGACCGCTCTCGTCCTTGAAATTGGCGGGAATTTTCAGGGTGAAGGCAGCTTCCGGCGGGAAGGGGCCGGGGAAGGTCACGACATTGCCGGCGACGATCTCATCGCCACCCACGCCCTCGCCTTCGCCGTATTCATCATCGTAGGCATTGCCCTTGGGCTTGCGCACCTGGCCGGCGCCTTCCAGACGTATGCCCTGCAGCAGTTCGGCCGGCACCGTGTCGGTGAACTCCAGCGTCATGGCCGTCATGGGCGCGCAGGCCTGGCGGGCATTTTCACGCGTGCAGCTGAATTTGGCGGTGAAGGCGGGGCGCACCTTGAAGCTCAGCACCTGGTCGGCGGAGCTGGCGACACCGGTGGCGGACAGCAGGCCCTTGGCAAACACCAGCTGCACCTTGGCACCGGGCGGCAGCTGGCGGGCGCAGGACACAGCGCGACGTTCACGTACGCGCTTGTCCGGGCTGTTCCACCAATCGCGATATTCTTCCGGCAGTTTTTCCACGAAGGCACGCGCTTCCTCCACCGCGAGGAAACGCAGGGGAATTTTTTCCTTGATGTTTTCCGCCAGGCAGTAGGCCGAGCGCGGCAGGCTGTTGCGGTCGTTGTCGCCGTCGAACTTGAGCAGGAAGACCTGGTTTTCGTCTATGCCCTCATAGGAGCTGTAGGGCCGGGCATCCATGATGCGCGGGCCGCCGGTGTTGAATTTCAGCGGCGCATAGGCCCGCAGGGGCTTGCCAGACACGCCGCGCAGGCCTTTCACGGCCACGAACTGGCAGGCGATGCCGGAGGGCAGGTCCGCATCGAAGTCATAGACCCAGTTGCGCGTGTCCACCCAGCGCCCCTTGCCGCGCACGGCGCAGCCGACGCCAAAGGGATTCATCAGACCGGAACCGAGACGCACCATGTCTTCGGAAAAACGCACCTGCACCTGCCGCACCGGATAGGCCTCGCCCTGGGGCACGAAGAAATCGATGGCGATCTCGCCGGCGGCGGCTTTTTCCACGGGGGCTTCGGCCAGCGGGCTGGTGTTGAAAGCGAAGCTGCGACGGCCGGTCAGCGGCTGGCCGGCGGCATCGCGCTGGTCCTTCACCAGCGTGAAGGTGCAGGAGTGGTTGCGCGGCACGTCGGCATCGAAGTCATAGGCCCAGTTGCGCGTATCCACCCAGCGCCCGCGGCCCTTGGCCACGCAGCTCACGGTGAAGGGATTCTTCACGCGCGGATCGCCGAGACGGACCATGTCCGTGCTGAAACGCGCCGTCACCTGGCGCACGGACTCCAGCTCGCCCTGCGGGGCGAACTGCTGCACCTGGGCCACGGGATCGGCGGCATGCGCCAGCAGGGGAAAGAAGAGGAAGGCCAGCGGCAGGCAGCGGCGCAGCGCAAACATGGGATCGTCCTTGCAGGAAACGGTCAACAGGAACCGGGGGTAGCCGAAAGCCGGCTGCCCGGATTCTAGGCAAGCCGGTGTGAAAGTCTCAATCCGGGATAGCCGCAATGCGCAAGCAATGCGAACGGGGCGGCGTTTCTGGGGGCTTGCAGGGTTGCTCAGGCGCCGCGCAGGTCCGTGGCCAGCACCGCCAGCAGCTCCTGCATGTCCGCCGGCAGCGGCGATTCCCAGCTCAGGGTATTGCCGCTGGCGGGATGCAGCAGGCCCAGGCGGCGCGCATGCAGGGCCTGGCGCGGGAAGGACTGCACGGCCCTGATCATTTCCGGGCTGCCGCCCTTGGGCAGGCGCATGCGGCCGCCGTAGACGGGATCGCCGACCAGGGGATGACTGATATGGGCCATATGCACGCGGATCTGGTGGGTGCGGCCGGTTTCCAGCATCACCCGCACATGGGTGTGGCCGCGGAAACGGTTGATGACGCGGTAATGGCTGACGGCATCGCGGCCACGGTCGTCGTCGTCATCGCGACGCTGCACGACGGCCATGCGCGTGCGGTCGGTGGCATGGCGGTCTATGGGCGCATTCACGGTACCGCCGCCGGTCATGACGCCGGCCACGATGGCCTCGTATTCACGGTGCACGGTCTTGTCGGCCAGCTGCGCGGTGAGCGCGGTCTGCGCCGGCAGGGTCTTGGCCACGACCAAGAGGCCGGAAGTGTCCTTGTCGATGCGGTGCACGATGCCGGCGCGCGGCAGCAGCTTGAGGTCGGCGTGATGGTGCAGCAGGGCATTCATCAGGGTGCCGTCGGGATTGCCGGCGCCGGGATGCACCACCAGGCCCGCGGGCTTGTCGATGACCAGCAGCTCTTCGTCTTCGTAGACGATGTTCAGGGGGATGTCCTGGGGCTGGGCCGGGGTTTCCACCGCCAGCTCCGCCTCCAGCACCATGAGCTCGCCGCCGGCGACGCGGTCCTTGGGCTTGCCCGGACGGCCGGACACCGTCAGGCGGCCATCCTTGATCCAGTCCTTGAGGCGTTCGCGCGAATAGTCGGGAAAGAGCTGGGCTGCGGCCTGGTCCAGGCGCATGCCGGCGAGATCCAGCGGCACTTCGGCACGGAGAGAGACAGTTACAGACATGCGATGCTTGCCGCCGCGGGGATGTGGTTAAATGGCGCCGCATTGTAGCGGGCCCCGTCCCCGCTGTCCCTGCCACTGTTTACGGCCCTGTCACCGATGCCCCGCAGCCTGCGTCTTTTCACCCTCTCCCTCGCCGTCCTGGCGCTGGCCCTGGCGGCCGGCTGTGCCAGCCACAAGTCCCAGAAGCTGAAAAGCGAAAAGGAGTATTTCGAGGACGCGCAGAAACAGATGCAGTCCGGCAACTTCTCCAAGGCCACCACCAGCCTGGAAGAGCTGGAGTCGCACTATCCGGTGGGGCTGTACACGGAGCAGGCCCAGCTGGAACTGATCTATTCCAAGTTCCG
>DASUXS010000152.1:0-5443 GCA_036377855.1 Moraxellaceae bacterium | reverse complement strand
CCGAAATGGCTGCGGCGCAATTCCTCCAGCTGGCGGTCGCGGTCCTGCGTGCTCAGGCTGGAGTTTTTCAGCAGCGCATCACGTTGCCCGTACCAGGCCGCCATGCGCCCATCCCAGGCGGCATTTTCCTGGTCCAGCGCTTCCAGCCTGGTCGTGGCTTCCTCACCCACCAGGTTGCTGCGTATCTGGCGCAATTCCCCGGCGGAACCGCCGCGCTTTTTCCAGTCTTCGGTCAGCGTGCGCAGGTCGGTGTACTGGTTGACGGTCTTGAGCGAGTCGCGCAGCGCGGCCGGCAGCTGCTGGTCCAGCACGGCCAGCTGCCGGGCGCGTGCCGCCGCCGGCAAGTTGCGGTCCTGCAGCAGCTCCAGCCGCGCCAGCGTGTAGCGGTCGTAGGCATCGTCCTCATCGAAAAAGGCGGCGATCACCTCGGGAGAAAGATACATCCGGCGCAGGGCCTGCACCTGCTGCATCTGCTGCCGCACTTTTTCCAGGTCCCACTGCCCGGGTGCGCTGCTTGCCTGGCGCTTCTCGATATCGGCCACGCCGCGCAGATAGGCGACATAGCCGGCCAGCACTTTTTCCGCCTCGCCCAATGCCGGTTCCCGCAGGCTGTTACGCAGCTGGGTACGGATACGTGCCATCAGGATCTCCGGACTCTCTTCGCCCACGGCCGACAGGAAATAATCAAAACACTGGCGCAGTCCGGCGGTGGCCTGGAGATGGCCTGCCGCATCCGTGGCCACCGTGCAATCCACTTCGGTGCCGGCCAGCGAGGGCGGCAGGTCTTCCAGGCCGGTGACCATGGCGGCCTGCGGCGCGCGCGCTGCCACGGCCCGGGAAGAAAGCAATGATGCCGATGTCATGCCAGCTGCTGCGGTGACAGCATCATCTCCGCGCAAGAACCAGCGCGCGCCAATGACCGCTGCCAGCAGCACGCATATCCCCAGTACCGCAAGCGCTGTCCTTTTCATGCCCACCTCTTCCTATCAACTCAGGATTTTTCAAAAAAAAAGGCCAGGGCCTACTCGCGTCGACCCTGGCCCGCAATATCCCGGCTGTGTTTAGAGGCCCGCCAGCTTCAGGCGGTTGGCCTGCTGGCGGAAGACGGCTTTGGGATTGGTTTCGAAAATGCTGACCAGGCCCAGCACCTGGTTCACCGTGTCGAGATGGTTCATGTTGTAGTTGTCGCGTATCACCGTGCCCAGATGACTGGAGCATTGCGGCACCAGGCCGTCATTGGGGCCGGAGATGAGCAGGCCAGTGGCGGCCATGGACCAGTCGGAAGGATCCAGCACGCTGGTGAGATGGCCGGTGCCGCTCCAGGAGTAATAGCGTATGCCATTGGCCACGGCGGGGCCGGTACCGCAGGCGGTGGCGGGAATGCCACCCGGGAAGCGCTGGTTGTATTCCATGGCACCGGCGGCGGTCAGCACTTTCATGGCCGCCAGCGCATCCTGCCGGCCCGCATTGCCGTCACCGAAATCGATGAGCCAGGCGATGGCATTCACGGCACCGGCAATGATGTCCGTGCCTATCGGTCCCACGACATTGGAAACCACCTGCACCGCATCCGCCACCGGCGAACCCTTGTGCGGCGTGCTCACCGAGGTCACCGAGGCCACGCGGTCGGGCGCCACGCCCGCCACATAGCGCACCGTCATGCCGCCCTGGCTGTGGCCAATCAGATTGACCTTGGCCGCGCCGGTGATGGCCTGGATTTCCTTCACCTGCGCCAGCAGCTGCTCACCGCGCACATCGTGGCTCTGGGCCGGTGTCTGCGCAGTGACGAAGACACGCGCGCCATTGGACTGCAGGTCGGAGGGAATGCCATGCCAGTAGCCCACCGGACCGATCTTGCCGAAACCGAACAGGCCGTGGGAGAGCACGATGGGATATTTGGTCTTGGCGTAGTCGGAGGCAGCGTGTACGGGAGCGGCGGCGATGGCGGCAGCCGTGAGCAGCAGCGGAGTGATCAGCTTCTTCATGGGGGACCTCATTATTCTTTTCTTGGGGGTCGCCAGCCTGCAGGAGCGCCCATGGCGTCCTCGTGGCAGTTCTTGTTTTGACCCGCCCAGCTTACGCAGGCGCGGCGGCGGCGAAATGAGGAAACCGGACATGCGCATTGTCGGTATGGGACCACAGGTGATACGGGACATCCGGAGACGACAGCTTTTCCGGTTGGCTCAGCCTGACCGCCCGCCCCCGACGTGCTGCCGGCAACGGCATTGCAGGACCGTCATGGCCAAGCTAAAAAGTAAGGCAAGCCGCATCAGCCCATAACAAGACGGTAGACCCGCGCATTACGCATGAGACCGCTGACCGCAAGTACAGGACCCGCCGCCCCGGCCGACGCCGACGCCTCCCCCGGCTTTTTCCTCGCCAGCATCCTGCTGGACGTGCTGGAAACCCTGCGCAGCCGCGGCATCAGCGCCCAGGCCCTGGGCCAGGCCCTGGAGCTGGACCTGGACAGCCTGCTGGCCGATCCCAATGGCTGGGTGCCCGTGCCCCTGCTGGAAACCATACTGCGCAAGGCCCTGCAGCTGTTTCCCGACCCCCTCATGGGCCTGCATGCCTCGCAGTCGGAAAGCGATGCCGCTTTCGGCGTGCTCGGCTATCTCAACCAGACCTGCGCCACGCTGCAGGAGGTCTTCACCGCCAAGACGCGTTATGAACGGCTGGTGAGCGACATGGGCACGACCACGCTGCGTCCCGAACCCGGCGTGGTGCTGTGCTGCTGGGACTGCAACGCCCGCGATCCCGTCTTCGTGCGCCACGCCACTGAATTCCTGCTGGGCCAGTGGATGCGCCACATCCACTCCATACGCGAACAGAAGGAAGGCCTGCTGCTGCGCGTGCATTTCCGCCATGCACCGCCGCAAGAGGCAAAACTGCTGACAGAATACGAATCCCTCTTTGGCTGCCCGGTGCATTTCAACCAGCCGGAGTCGGCGCTGGTGGTGCCGGTGCCGGTCATGTCGCAGCGCCTGCGCAATCCCAATCCCAGCCTGCAGGCCACCCTGGAGCGCCATGCCCACCTGCTGCTCAGCGAACGCGAGAAGGCCGCGCCCTCGCTGCTCAGCCAGATCCGTTCACGCCTGCGCGTGCTGCTGATGGAAGGCAATACCTCGCGCGACCATCTCGCCGAAGAGCTGGGCATCAGCAGCCGCCACCTGCACCGGCAGCTGCAGAAGGCCGGCAGCAGCTATCGCGAGCTGGTGGACGATATCCGCATAGAACTGGCCAAGACCCTGCTGCAGGATCCCGGCCTGACCATGGATGCCGTCGCGCATCGCCTCAATTTCAAGGAAGGTCCGTCCTTCAACCGCTGGTTCCGGGAAATGACGCAGCAGACGCCGGGGGAATACCGGCGGCAGCAAAACACCGGATGACGGTGATACGGATACGCCATTGCAAGCCTCCCTGCCCCACCGTTCGCCCTGAGCCTGTCGAAGGGCGATGCCCGGATTCCTGCCGGGTCTTGCGGCAATTGCAGGGCTGCCACCCTTCGACAGGCTCAGGGCGAACGGACATCAAACAGGGAGAGCTGGTCGAAATTCCGCAATAAAAAAAGCCCGCCAAATGGCGGGCTTTTTCATTACGCGAACTAGTCCTTACCGGTCTTCCACCCGCTGGTGTTTGAAGAACACACCACTGTCACCGAAGGCCGAGACGATCAGCGGCGAGGTCAGCTCCAGCTCGCCTATCTTCTGCGCGCTGGCGCGGCGCTGGTCGGCATAGCTCTTGTTGAGCGAGGGAATGATGGAGGTCTTGATTTCCGACGCGGTCGCGTAGACGTCATAGAGACGCGAACCGGCACCCAGCGTGGTCAGGTCGTAACGGAAATCATGCGGCGCGGAGACGAAACGCGTCTTCACTTCCGGACGCGGCACAAAATACAGCTGCGTCGGCGACTTGGGCTGTGTCACCACGGCACCGTTCTGCCGCACTTCCGCCATGTCGTTCATGATGATCTGCGTGGGCTTGGTGCTGACGGCCGAGAACAGCAGCGTGGTGCCCAGCGTTTCATTGGCTTCCGTCGACACATAGTTGGACAGCTCGTTGGCGAAGAAGTTGTGGTTGCTTCCTTGGCCGGACAGCGTGTACAGGGCCGACACGTTCTCCGAGGTCTTGCCATCCACGAAGGCCTTCCAGGCCAGGCCCGGCGCGAAGCCGCGGTCGGCCGGATCACCGGTGACGGAAAGACGCAGCAGGCCGTGGTCGGAACCCTGGAAGATACCGGTATAGCCGTTGTTGGCCACCGGCACGAACTTCACCTTGGCCATGGCACCGTAGGCATGGATGGGCTTCTCGTAACCCGCCGGTGCCACGTCGACACGGTCATTCACTTTCTTCCACAGGATGGTGCTGACCAGGCCGCCGATATCCACCGGCTTGAGGTTGGGCATGGTCGTGCGGTACTGCGTGCGCAGCGCGCCGTTCACCCAGAGATGGTCCGCCTTGGCGCTGGCCGGCCAGCTGTTGTAGTCCGCCGTCATGTTCAGGCCCCAGGGCTTGAAGGCGTTCTGCACACCGGTGAGGCTGAGCGCGAGCTGCGGGAAGTGCCGGCGCAGCACGTCGACCATGGTGGTGTTTTCCACCCAGGCCAGGCCTTCCGCGGTGTATATCTCGGGGCGGTAGTCGCTGGTGAAGAAGCGGTCAGTCATCAGGCGGCGCGAGGCGTTCATGATGAAGATCTGGAAGGCGGTCTCACCAAAGCCGAAACCTTCGGGACGCACGGTTTCCGCGAGCTGGCCCACCAGGGTGTCTATCTTCTCCACATCATTGCTGTAGAGACGCTTGAGCTGCGCCAGCGTGGCCGCATCCGAGGTCAGGTCTTCGAACCTGGTGATGGGCTGGAGGCCGATCTGGCGGCGGAACTCGTTGTAGCGCGGCACGCCACGCTCACGGTCACGCACGATGTCCGTGGTCGCCAGGTCGATATTGCCAACGCCAGGAATGGAGAGGTTGCGCAGGAACTGCGGATAGTTGTTCAGCGTCAGCGCACCCGGATTCGTGATACCGAAGGAGTACCACAGACGCTCCGGACGCTCGCTGTTGAGCAGGGCTTCCGCCGAGCCGTCACGCGTGTTCTGCAGGGGCACCGAGCGCGACACGACGTTGGAGCCGATGTCATAGACCTCGACATTGTCACGCATCAGCGGGTGCATGCGGTACACCGCCACGAACTCTTCCGTCAGCGTATACGGCACACCGTAGTTGTTGGGCGCGGCGGAGCCGACGATGCCGCTCAGGGCATGGTCGATGGCGGAATTGCCGGCGCTGTCGGAAAGATTCGGGTCCAGGCCCAGGATGGTCTTCACGAAAGAATCCGACTTGGCCAGGTCTTCACGCAGCTTGCGCGCATCCTGCTGGTACTGGTCGCGCGGACCACCGGAGCCCAGCAGGCCCCACCAGTTGGCATACATGGCGCGTTCCGTCACCG
>DASUXS010000151.1:0-2320 GCA_036377855.1 Moraxellaceae bacterium | reverse complement strand
CGATCAGGGCATCTTTTTCCATCCCTTTTGCAAGCGCCGGCTTCTGCTCCACGGCCCATGCATAAGTTCCATAAAATAAACGCCAAAGAAGCTTTCTCATATTTACCCGCTCAGCACTGAGGGGTACTGCCCCTACAGAGTGCGTCATTTTTAGTGGCTTCCAGAAGCCGCACTACCCTCAATCCCTGCGCAAATGCTCCGACACCGCGATCGGATTCGGATAATTGAACACCACGATATACGACGAGATCACAAAGGTCAGGATGGCCGTGGCCTCGATCACATGCGCCGCTTCCCGGCCGATAAGGTTCAGCGCCACTGCCATGAAGGCGATCAGCAGCGAGAACTCGCTGATCTGGCCGAGGCGAAAGCCCACATCCCAGGCCAGCCGCGGCGTTTCGCTGAAACGCGCCAGCAGGAAACGGAACACCACCGGCTTGCCCGCCACCACCAGCGCCGTCAGCACCACGCTGGGCAGCCAGATCTTGCCCAGCAGGCTGGCATCGAAACCGGCACCCAGGGCGAAAAAGAAGAGGATGAGGAAGAAATCGCGCAAGGGCCGCAGGCTGATGGCCAGGTATTGCGACACCGGATGGCTGGCCAGGGTGATGCCAGCGATGAAGGCGCCGGTTTCCGCCGACAACCCGAAGACATGCGCCAGCTGCGCCACGCCCAGGCACCAGCCTATGGTCATGAGGAAAAGGTATTCGTGGAAACGGTCGAATTTTTCGTAAAGCCGTATCAGCACGAACTTCACCATGGCCCAGGCCGACAGCACCAATAGCGGCAGGCCGGCCACCACCTTGAGCAGGGCTAGGCCGCTGGTGCCGCCCTCGGCCATGGCGGAGAGCGCGATCAGGATGAAGAGGGCGATGAAGTCCTGCAGCAGCAGGAGGCCTATCATCAGCTCGCCCATATGCTTGTGGTGCAGCACCGTGGTGGGCAGCAGCTTGAGGCCGATGATGGTGCTGGAGTTGATCAGGGCCAGGCCCACGATCAGCGCCTCACGCCCGGTGAACCCGAAGGCGGCCGCCACGCCATAGCCGGAGGCAAAGAAGACCAGGCTGGACAGCACCGTCACCCAGGAGGCCTTTTTCAGCACCGCGGCCAGGGCCGAGGGCTGCATGTCCAGGCCCAGCAGAAAGAGCAGGAACATGATGCCCATCGAGGCCATCTGCTGCAGCGCGCCCACGTCCGTCACCAGGCCGAAGCCGTAGGGACCGATCAGCGCGCCCAGGACGATATAGGCCATGATCAGGGGCTGGCGGCTGTACAGCGCCAGGGTCGCCAGCACGGCGGCCCCGGCAAAGATCAGGAAAAAGGCGAAGGACAGGGATTCCACGGTGACTCCTGCTGGCTCAAGAGGCCTTTGTAACACAAAGCGAAGCACAGACCGGGCCGACGGCATGGGCATGGCTGCCTGCCACCAAACACGGCATAATCCCGGAGCCCGCAGCCGGCCAGTCGCGCCGCCGGACCGAATAAGAACAAGACAAAAACAGAGGATTTGCCATGCGCTTTCATGGACCGACCCTTGCGGCCCTGCTGACCAGCCTGTTTGCCTCCCTGCTTGCCCCCATCGCCACGGCCGGTCCCCTGGACCCCAAGATCGTGCCCGGCCTCGTCGTCTCCGTGGGCCGTGTCGACACGCGCTCGGATGAATCCGGCGTGGGCAGCGGTTTCTTCCTGGACGGCAACTACACCCGCACCTTCCTGAACGGCGGCGTCAGCTACAAGTCCTGGGGCAGCAGTGCCGGCGACCTGGGCAATGCCTATGTGGGCGTGGGCTTTTCCAAGCTGGTGCAGCTGCAGATCGGCATGGGCACGCAGGGCATGGTCCGCCGCGTGCGCAACGACCTCAACCTCACCTCCATCTACGATTTCGTCACCGGCACCAAGCGCAACCGCTACAACACCAGCCTGGGCAACCGCTTGACGCTGACCTTCGCCCTGGAGAACTACAAGGACGAAGAGCGCCTGGACAACTTCCATATCGGTGTCGGTCTGCTGTACTGAATACGGGCAGCCCCACTACCTGCCCCTCTTGCATCGCTGTCTGCACTCCTGCATCGCTGCCTGCTAAAAAACTCCCTGTCGCCCCGGCGAAAGCCGGGGCCCAGCGTCGTTAGCAGCGCCTGATCCCCCCTGTCTCCTGCTTCGCTCCGGCTCTTACCGGCTCCGCCTCAGCAGCCAGATCTTTTGCTCCTCCCAAAGCCGTCAAAGGCACTGGGCCCCGGCCTGCGCCGGGGCGTCAGGGTGGAGCATGAGAACTGGAAGTGTGATCCCCAAACAAAGATCACACTGAAGCACTCACCCGCCA
>DASUXS010000150.1:0-14342 GCA_036377855.1 Moraxellaceae bacterium | reverse complement strand
GGCTACAAGACCTCCGGCGTGCGCCTGGTGCCGCTGAAGAACGAAGACGGCAAGATTGTCGAAGCCACCGAGAAGAACGCGCTGAACAAGAGCTACCCGCTGTCGCGCTACCTCTATGTGTACGTGAACAAGAACCCCAAGAAGCCGCTGTCGCCGCTGGAAGCCGAGTTCATCAAGCTCGCGCTGTCCAAGCAGGGCCAGGAAACGGTGGAAAAGGACGGTTTCATCCCGCTGCCTGCCGCCGAAGCCAAGAAGGCCCTGGCCAAGGCCGGCCTGTAATACCGGGTTAAAGCAAAAGGGGCGGCAACGCCCCTTTTGTGTCCCCGGAAGTTTTTGCCGAAGGTGTTTCTGAAAGCCATGCCGCTTGCATGACTTCCACAAGCATCGTCATGCTGCACCCGACCACGTTATCCGCCTTTTTACGGACCCAGCTTTATGCAGTCGCAAACTCCCACGGCCGCCAACGCCGCTGCTGAAGAACTCGAAAAGCGTGCGCGCCGCCGCCAGATCAAGGACAAGCTGGCCAACCTGATGATTGGTGCCGGTGGCATGTTTGTCATTGTCGCCATCGCCCTGATCTTCTTTTACCTGCTGTTCGAAGTGTGGCCGCTGTTTGAAAGCGCCAAGGTGGAAAAGGACCGCCGCTATGCCAGCGCACCCGCCACCGGCTTTGTCGACCTGGATGAATACAACTCCACCGGCATACGCCTGACGCCGGCCGGCACCCTGGAATATTTCAATGTCGGCGACGGCAAGGGCATAGGCGAAGCCAGGCTGCCGCTGCCGGCTGGCGTCAGCATTACCAGCGTGCAGCATGGTGCCGTCACCGGCGGCCTCATCGGCGTCGGCCTGTCCAACGGCCGCGTGCTGGTGCTGCGCTCCAACTACAGCGTGGATTACGACGGCGAAGGCTCGCGCCATGTCACGCCGGCGGTGAGCTATCCCTACGGCGAAACGCCCTTACCCCTGGACGACAGCGGCAAGCCGGTGCAGGTGTTCGCCCTCACTGGCAGTGACGACAAGCTGCGCCTGCTGGGCGTCAACGGCGAACGCCTGGTGTGGAATGACTACAGCGCCAAGAGCGAAGAAGGCGGCGATGGCAGCGGCCTGGAAGACGAAAGCAGTGAAGAAGAGGGCGCGCCCAAGACCTGGGAGCGCAGCAAGGAAACCACCATTCCCCTGGGCGGCCAGCCGCGTTTCGTGCAGATCGGCCAGGATTCGCGCTGGGCTTATGTCTTCACCGGCGACAGTGATGTCGCCGTCATCAACCTCAAGGGCGAAGACGGTCCCGCGCTTTACCAGCAGCTGCATGCCGGCGGTGCCAGGATCACCAGCGTCGCCGCCCTGCAGGGCAACATCTCGCTGCTGGTGGGCGATGAGGCCGGCCGCATCAGCCAGTGGTTCCTGGTGCGCGACAAGGAATCCGAGATCGACAAATTCAGCCTGACGCGCATCCGCAGCTTCACGCTGGGCAGCGCGCCGATCACGGCGATTGCACCGGAGCCGCGCCGCAAGGGTTTCGTGGCCGGTGATGAAAAAGGCGAGGTCGGTGTCTTCTACACCACCTCCGAGCGTACGCTGGAGCGCCTGCCCGTTGCCGACGGGCCGGTGCGCGGCATAGGCATCTCGCCGCACTCCACCGGCATCCTGGTGCAGAGCGACAAGGGCAGCAGCTTCCTGGGCATGCACAGCGAACATCCGGATATTTCCATGAGCTCGCTCTGGGGCAAGGTCTGGTACGAGTCCTATCCCGAACCCGGCTACACCTGGCAGTCCACCTCCGGCAGCTCCGATTTCGAAGGCAAGCTGTCGCTGGTGCCGCTGACCTACGGCACGCTCAAGGCCGCCTTCTACGCCATGCTCTTCGCCGCGCCGCTGGCCATCTGCGGTGCCATGTACACCGCCGTGTTCATGGCCCCCAGCCTGCGCCGCAAGGTCAAGCCCGCCATCGAACTGATGCAGGCACTGCCCACTGTGATCCTGGGTTTCCTCGCCGGCCTCTGGCTGGCGCCGACGATTGAAACCAATCTGCCCGGCATCTTCAGCCTGCTCATCGTCACGCCCATCATCATCCTGCTCTGCGGCTATGGCTGGTCGCGCCTGCCGCAGGATGTGCGCCTGCGCCTGCCGGATGGCTGGGCGCCGGTGCTGCTGATCGCGCCCATTCTTATTGCCGGCTGGGTGTCTTTCGAACTGTCGCGCCCCATCGAGCTCGCCTTCTTCGGTGGCGACGTGCGCCACTGGCTGGGAGCGGAAGCGGGCCTGCGTTTCGACCAGCGCAATGCGCTCATCGTCGGCCTGGCCATGGGCTTCGCCGTGATCGCGCCGATTTTCTCCATCGCCGAAGACGCGCTCTTCGCCGTGCCCCGCCACCTTACCAACGGCTCACTGGCCCTGGGGGCCACGCAGTGGCAGACGCTGATACGCGTCGTGCTGCCCACGGCGTCGCCTGGCATCTTCTCCGCGCTCATGATCGGTTTCGGTCGTGCCGTGGGCGAAACCATGATCGTGCTGATGGCCACCGGTAATACCGCGGTCATGGACTGGAACATCTTCGAAGGCATGCGCACGCTGTCGGCCAATGTCGCCGTGGAAATGGGCGAGGCCGAAGTCGGCTCCACGCACTTCCGCGTGCTCTTCCTGTCGGCGCTGGTGTTGTTCGTGCTGACCTTCATCGTGAACACCATTGCGGAAGTCGTGCGTACGCGACTGCGTAAGAAATACGGTTCTCTTTGATTTACAGCCCCTCACCCCAGCCCTCTCCCCGCAAGCGGGGAGAGGGAGAAAAAGAGTAGAGACATGAGCGTAAAGACTTATTTCAAATCGGGTGATGCCTGGGTCTGGCTGAATGCCGGCACGGTGGCCATCAGCCTCATCATGGTGATAGGCCTGCTGGGCCTGATCGCGGTGCGTGGCCTGGGTCATTTCTGGCCGGCCGACATCATCGAAGCCAAATACACGGACCCGGTGTCGGGCACCACCAGCACCGTGATCGGTGAAGTCTATGACGAGAAAGTGGATACGGCGCAGCGCTTGCGCGATGCCGGCGTCAACGTTCCCGCCAACCAGGAAACCGTGACGCGCTACTCGCTCAAGGTGGGCAACCGCGACATTTTCGGTGCCGATTTCCGCTGGGTCTTCGCCGACGGCCTCAAGGACCAGGGCACGCCGGCCGACATCGTGGCGCTGTCGCGTTATGAGTGGGGCAATTTCTACGGCCGCCTGCAGAGCGTGAAGCAGACCGGCCAGGTGGTGGCGGAAGGCGACAAGGCCTGGGATGAACTGCAGAAGCGCCTGGATCGCTCTAATCAGCTGCATGCCGATGTACTGGCGCTGGAAAAAGGCGACATCAGCCATGTGAACTACCAGCTCGAAGGCCTGCGTCTCAAGGAGCGCAAGCTGGAGCTTAAAGGCCAGCTGGATGCCGCCACGGCCAAGTCCATCGCCGACGAGCGCGCCGAGCTGCAGAAGCAGTATGGCGGCATCAGCCAGAAGCTGGATGCGTTGAACCGCGACCTCACGCGTGACAGTGCCGTCTTCGTCTCCTCCGAGGGCGTGGCGCATGAGATCCCGCTGGCCAAGATCGCCGAAGCGCAGCAGCCCAATGCCATGGGCACCTTCACCAAGCTCGGCGTGTATTTCTACAACCTCAAGGAATACCTCACCGGCGATCCGCGCGAATCCAATACCGAAGGCGGTGTCTTTCCCGCCATTTTCGGCACCGTGCTCATGGTGCTGATGATGACCATCGTGGTGACGCCGCTGGGCGTGATCGCCGCCATCTACCTGCGTGAATACGCCAGCCAGGGCATCGTCACGCAGATCGTGCGCATCGCCGTGAACAACCTGGCCGGCGTGCCCTCCATCGTTTACGGCGTGTTCGGCCTGGGCTTCTTCGTGTATTTCCTGGGCGGCAATATCGACCGCCTCTTCTATCCGGAATCCTCGCCGGCGCCGGTGTTCGGCACGCCCGGCCTGCTCTGGGCGTCCATCACGCTGGCGCTGTTGACGCTGCCGGTGGTGATCGTGGCGACGGAAGAAGGCCTGGCGCGCATTCCGCGTTCGCTCAAGGAAGGTTCGCTGGCGCTGGGCGCCACCAAGGCGGAAACGCTGTGGCGCGTGGTGCTGCCCATGGCCACGCCGTCCATCATGACTGGCGTGATCCTGGCCATCGCGCGTGCCGCCGGTGAAGTGGCACCGCTGATGCTGGTGGGCGTGGTGAAGCTGGCCCCGACCCTGCCCCTGGACCTGAACGCGCCCTTCCTGCACCTGGAACGCAAATTCATGCACCTGGGCTTCCATATCTACGACGTGGGCTTCCAGAGCCCCAACGTCGAAGCGGCGCGCCCGCTGGTCTATGCCACGGCCTTCCTGCTGGTGCTGGTGGTGGCCGCGCTCAACCTGTCGGCGGTGGCCCTGCGCAACCGCCTGCGTGAAAAGTACAAGGCCCTGGAATCCTGATCCATGGACAGCCCCCGGCAAGACGAACAGAATCGAGACGACATCATGAGCTTCGACATGGAAACCGCTCCCGTGAACGAACAGAGCAAGAAGACCGACAACGCGCCGGCAACGCCCACGCATGCCATGGACCTGGGTGGACTGGGTCGCGATCGCCGCGCCCGCGGTCTCGCTGAAGAGGAGGTCTGCCTGGAGGCGAAGAACCTCAATCTCTTCTACGGCGAGAAGCAGGCGCTCTACGACATCAACATGGTCATCCCGCGCAAGCGCGTGACCGCCTTCATCGGTCCCTCCGGTTGCGGCAAGTCGACGCTGCTGCGCACCTTCAACCGCATGAACGACCTGGTGGACGGCTGCCGCGTGGAAGGCGAGATCCGGCTCGACGGCCGCAACATCTTCGAACGCAGCGTGGACATCACCACCCTGCGCCGCCGTGTCGGCATGGTGTTCCAGAAGCCCAATCCCTTCCCCAAGTCCATTTATGAAAACGTGGCCTACGGCCTGCGTCTGGGCGGCGTGAACAAGAAGCGCATCCTCGACGAAGTGGTGGAGAAGTCGCTCAAGGGCGCCGCGCTCTGGGATGAAGTGAAGGACCGCCTGCATGACTCCGCGCTGGGCCTCTCCGGTGGCCAGCAGCAGCGTCTGGTGATTGCGCGTGCCATCGCCATCGAGCCCGAAGTGCTGTTGCTGGACGAACCGGCCTCTGCCCTGGACCCGATTTCCACGCTCAAGATCGAAGAGCTGATCCATGAGCTCAAGGACCGTTTCACCATCGCCATCGTCACGCACAACATGCAGCAGGCGGCGCGCGTGTCGGATTACACGGCCTTCATGTACCTGGGCAAGCTGATCGAGTTCGGTGACACCGATACCCTGTTCACCAACCCCAGCAACAAGCAGACGGAAGACTACATCACCGGCCGCTACGGTTGAGTTCCGGCTGCGGCTGGCGGCCCATGGCGGCGTCAGGAAAGCAGCGAAAAATCCTCATTTACTATTTGTAAACTCCGGTTTTTTGCTACTTCCCTTCCTTGCCCTGAACCACCAGCCACACCCGGAACAGTGGTAGCAAACAGGACAAACGAATTTCATCGGCAAACAGGAGCCGACCATGGTCAACAAAGACGATTACGGTCACCACATTTCCCAGCAGTTCAATTCCGAGCTGGAAGAAGTCCGCAGCCATTTCCTGGCCATGGGCGGCCTGGTCGAAAAGCAGGTCAGCGATGCCATCGTCTCGCTGCTGGACGCCGACTCCCGCCTCGCCCAGGAAGTGCAGGAGAACGACAAGAAGATCAATAAAATGGAAACGCAGATCGACGAGGAGCTGGTGCGCATCCTGGCGCGTCGCCAGCCGGCCGCTTCCGACCTGCGCTTCATCATCGCCATCGGCAAGTCCATCACCGACCTCGAGCGTATCGGTGACGAAGCTTCCAAGGTGGCGCGCTATGCCATCGCCCTGGTGGAAGAAGGCGAATCGCCGCGCGGCTATGTCGAAGCCCGCCATATCGGCAACCAGGTGCGTGCCATGCTGCACGATGCCCTGGATGCCTTCGCGCGTTTCGATGCCGACCTGGCCTTCCAGGTCATGCAGGCCGACGGCGCCATAGACACCGAGTACAAGACGGCCATGCGTGCCCTCATGACCTATATGATGGAAGATCCGCGCGCCATCTCGCGCGTGCTCAACGTGATGTGGGTGCTGCGTTCGCTGGAGCGTATCGGCGACCACGCACGCAATATCTCCGAACAGCTGATCTTCCTGGTCAAGGGTGCCGATGTGCGCCACACCAGCTACGACCAGGTGCGTGAGCGTCTGAACGCCAAGAACTGAAGTCGCGCTGCAATGACAAAGGCCACCCCAGCGGTGGCCTTTGCTTTTTCGGGCGCCATTCATCCGGGGCAGCGGCCCCACCCCCGATTCCGGGCTTGCCTTGTCCCCGGCGAGGCGGTAAGTAGCCGGTCTGCCGCTGCGACAAAGCGGCGCTGCTTATTTCCATATTGAAGGGGACAACCATGCTTATCAGGAAGAGCCTGCTGGCTGCTGCCATTCTTTTGCCTGCCGCCAGCTTCGCGGACGGTTTCGGCCTGGGCGCCCATGTCGGCACCAACGGCCCCGGCCTGGATGCTTTCTATCGCATCAGCGACAGGCTGGTGCTGCGTGCGGGCTACAACCAGTACGACCTGGATGTGGACCGCTCCGAAGACGATGTTGAATACGACGGCACCTATGCCTTCAAGAACGCGCAGCTGGGCCTGGACTTCTATCCCTTTGCCGGCGGCTTCCGCGTATCCGCGGCCTATGTCGCCAACGGCAATGAGCTGGACCTGCATGCCGTGCCCACGGGCGGCACCTTTTCTTTCAACAATGTCGAATACCAGGGCACTGAAGTGAAAGATGCCAAGGCCAATATCAGCTATCCGGGTTCGGCCGCCTATGTCGGCGTGGGCTGGGGCAATCCGGTGCGTGAAGGCAAGGGCTTTGGCGCCACCTTCGACCTGGGCGTGGTCTATGTCGGCAGCGCCGATGTGGCCCTCAACGTGGAGTGCGGTGCCGTGGTGGCGCCGCATACCTGTGCCGGCCTGAAGGCCGACGGGGAAGTGGAGCGCCAGCAGCTGGAAGACGACCTGGCGGATGTGCCGTTCTGGCCGGTGGTGCAGCTGGGTTTGAGCTATAACTTCTGAGGCTGTTCTCGCTCCATAAAAAAGCCGCGCATCGCGCGGCTTTTTTATTTTCTTTTTAAACGTCATTCCCGCGCAGGCGGGACAAAAGCCCGCAGGGCGTTGAACAGCCACAGGCTGGGCGTAGCGAATAATCTCCAAAATCCGTAGCGGGCTCAGAAAGAGGCCCTGCCTGTTTTCATGAGATTCCCGCCTGCGCGGGAATGACGGTATCAAAGGCAGTGGCCTTAAACCCTACGCCTCACTTCATCAGATGGTTGGCATACTGCTCCCGCAGCGGCACCTTGTGCAGCTTGCCCGTCGCCGTATGCGGCAGGTCCGCCACAAAGATCACATCATCCGGCAGCCAGAATTTGGCGATGCTCTTGCCGACAAAGGCCAGTATCTCGTCCTTGCTGGCGCTGGCCCCCTCCTTGAACACGATGAGCAGCAGCGGGCGTTCATCCCATTTCGGATGCGGCACGCCGATGACGCAGGCTTCCTTCACGGCGGGATGGCCCACGGCGATGTTTTCCAGGTCTATGGAGCTGATCCATTCGCCGCCGGATTTGATCACGTCCTTGCGGCGGTCGACGATCTGCATGGTGTTGTTGCTGTCCAGCGTGGCGACGTCGCCGGTGTCGAACCAGCCGTCTACAAGCGCATTGCCGTCCTGGCGGAAATAGCCGCTGGCAATCCAGGGGCCGCGTATCAGCAGGCGGCCGAAGGCCTTGCCGTCGCGCGCCAGCTCCTTGCCATCGTCATCAACGATCTTGAGGTCCACGCCATAAATGGGGCAGCCCTGCTTGAGCTGGCGTTTGTAGCGTTCTTCTTTAGGCAGCGCGAGGAAGTCCGCCGTGGGCGCATTCACCGTGCCCAGCGGACTGGTTTCCGTCATGCCCCAGGCATGGATGAGGAAGACATCATGCTTTTCATCAAAGGCGCGGATCATGGCCAGCGGCGCGGCGGAACCACCGACCACGGCGTATTTCACGCTGTCGAGCCTGGCGTTGATGCTGTCGAGGTAGTTCAGCAGGCCCAGCCACACCGTGGGGACACCCAGAAGCAGCGTGGCTTTTTCCGTGCTGATCAGTTCATGCAGGTTCTTGCCATCCATTCCCGGACCGGGCAGCACGAATTTCGCGCCGGAAATCGCGGCGGCATAGGGCGTGCCCCAGGCATTCACATGGAACATGGGCACCACGGGCAGCACCACGCTGTCGCGGCCTATGTTCAGCGCACCACTGTGCAGGCTGGCCCAGGCATGCAGCACGGTGGAGCGGTGCGAAGACAGCACGCCCTTGGGATTGCCGGTAGTGCCGGAGGTGTAACAGAGCGAGGAGGCGGAGCGTTCATCCAGTGCAGGCCAGTCGTACTTCGTGCTTTCACCGGCAATGAAATCTTCGTAGCAGACGAGATCATCACGACCCGCCGGCATGGCGGCGCGGTCGGCCAGCACCACGACTTTTTCCAGTGTCTTCAGATGCGCGCGCACCCCGTCCACCAGCGGCAGGAAGGTGAGGTCCACGAAGAGCAGGCGGTCTTCGGCATGGTTGGCGATCCAGGCCACCTGTTCGGGAAAGAGGCGGGGATTGATGGTATGCAGCACGGCGCCGGAACCGGAGACGCCGAAATACAGCTCGAGATGGCGGTAGGTGTTCCAGGCCAGCGTGGCAATGCGGTCACCGGCTTTCACGCCCAGGCGCGCCAGGGCATTGGCCACCTGTGCGCTGCGTTCGCTGACCTGAAGCCAGTTCGTGCGATGGATGTCGCCTTCGACACGGCGCGTGACGATCTCGCTGCGCGGGTGGTTGGCGAGGGCGAATTCCAGCAGGCTGGAAATCAGCAGCGGTCTGTCCATCATGGCGCCCTGCATGGCGATACTCCTTGTTTGGTTCCGAATTGTTCGGGGGATGCCGGCTGCGGCCGGTCTGTCGTGGTGAGGCCCGATCATAAGGACAGCCGGGGTGGGCTGGAAAGCGCTGCGGAAAGCCGGAGCAGGAGATTGGCCTCTGCGGCCCGGTCACTGGCCCGATAGGCCCGGTCAGTGGCGGGCGAGGCTGGCGGGAAAAACGCAGGTGAAGGTGGAGCCTTTGCCCAGCACCGAGCGCACATCCAGATGCGCTTTGTGTTCGATGAGCACGTGCTTGACGATGGCCAGGCCCAGGCCGGTGCCGCCGGTGGCGGTGGAGCGCGCGGCGTCGGCGCGGTAGAAACGTTCGGTGAGGCGGGGGATGTGCTTGGCGTCTATGCCTATGCCGTCGTCGCTGACGCTGAAAAAGACATGGCTGCCGTCCTCCCACCAGCGCAGCTGGATATGGCCATGCGAGGGCGTGTATTTCACGGCATTGGTGACGAGATTGGAGAAGGCGCTGCGCAGCTCGTCTTCCAGTCCCACCAATCGCAGTTTGTCATCGCATTCCAGCGTGATGGTCTGGTGCTTCTCCAGGCCGAAGGCGATGGCTTCGTTGCGCAGCTGCGCCAGCATCACCGGCACATTGATGGCGCGGTGCTCGCGTTGCACGGAATCGTTTTCCAGGCGCGACAGCAGCAGCAGGTCGTTCACCAGGCTGGTCATGCGGCCGGCCTGCGCATCCATCTGCTGCAGCGCGCGCTTCCAGCGCGGCGGCACGCCATCATCCTGGCCGAGCAGGGTTTCCAGGTAGCCGGAGAGCACGGTCAGCGGCGTGCGCAGCTCATGCGAGACATTGGCCACGAAATCCTTGCGCATCTGTTCGAGGTTGTGCAGGCGGGTCACGTCTTCCACGATCATCAGGCGGTCGTTGCTGCCGAAGCGCGTGATGTTGTACTGCAGATAGTGCGAGGGCTGTATGAAGGAGGGCAGCTGCAGCGCTTCTTCATAGGGGCCCTGTTCGAAATAACGGATGAAGACGGGGTCGCGGATGAGGTTGGTCACCGGCTGGCCCAGGTCGGTGGGCGACTGCAGGCCCAGCATTTTTTCCGCCGCCGGATTCCACCATTCCAGGTTGCCGTTGCCGTCGATGAGCACGACGGCATCCTTGAGCGCGGAAACCGAGGCGCGGGCACGTTCTATGATGCCCAGCAGGTTGGCGCGGGCACGGCGCTCGTCGCGCTGCAGCTGGTAGATGTTCTGGAAGACTTCGCCCCAGACGCCGGTGGCCTCGGGGATTTCCGCTTCGGCCTCGTCGCGCAGCCAGCGCGAGAGCTTTTCCAGCTGGCGCAGGTGCAGCACGATATAGGTCAGGAAGCCGGCCGCCAGCGCCCAGCCGGGATGGTTGAAGAACCAGCCGACGAGTCCGAACAGCAGCAGGAAATACAGGAGGCGCGCGGCCTCCTGTTTCATCATTTCACTCACTACAAGCCTCCTTCTCCCTTCGGGGCGAGAAGGAAAAAAGCAAAGTGCAACTTTGCGCCTTCGCAGCGCCATTTGCTTGCCGGCAAATGGCCGGGGCGCGGAGCGAGGTGCCCGCAGGGCGGATGAGGGGAATCTGGCGACAGTGTCGGATTCCCCTCACCCTAACCCTCTCCCGGTGGGAGAGGGGATAAAAAAACATCAGGCAGTGGCCGACTCACGCGGGCCGTCCACCTTGGTGGAGAAGCGGTAGCCGGTGCCGCGCACGGTCTGGATGAAACGGTCGAAGCCGAAGGGTTCCAGGGCTTTGCGCAGGCGGCGTATGTGCACGTCGATGGTACGGTCCTCGACATAGACATTGCCACCCCAGACCTGGTCCAGCATCTGCGAGCGCGAATAGGCGCGTTCCTGGTGGCTCATGAAGAAGGCCAGCAGGCGGTATTCCGTAGGGCCCATTTCCACCGGCTGTTCGTGGGCGGTGATGCGGTGGCTGACCGGGTCCAGCTTGAGGCCTTCGGCCTCGATGGCCTTTTCCGCGGAGAGGCTGGAGGAGCGGCGCAGCACGGCGCGTATGCGCGACACCAGCTCGCGGGTGGAAAAGGGTTTGGTGATGTAGTCGTCGGCGCCGGCATCCAGGCCCTGGATCTTGTTGTCCTCTTCGCCGCGCGCCGTCAGCATGATGATGGGAATTTCGCTGGTGGCTTCGTCGCGCTTGAGGCGACGCGCCAGTTCCACGCCGCTCATGCCGGGCAGCATCCAGTCCAGCAGGATGAGGGAGGGACGTTCGTCGACGATGAGGTGGTGCGCGGCCAGCGCGTCTTCCGCCTCCAGGCATTCGAAGCCGGCGAGGTCCAGCGCGATGGCAATCATCTCGCGGATGGCGGCTTCGTCGTCGACGATAAGGATTCGTTCAGTCTTCATGGCACCAAGCCTTTCATTTCTCGTGTTTTAGTGACGAGCGTATTACAGCCTGCGCATGTTGCGGAAATATTACAGCGGCCCCTTCCTGTCACAATTCCCGGCCTGCGGCCTTGCGTGCCAGGCCCTCGAGATGGACGCGGCGCGCCTCGGCCTTGCGGTCGCGCTCGATCTGGCGGCAGGGCCGGCAGCGGATGGCAGTGCTGTCGATATGGCCTTTGGCTTCCTCATACCACCATTTCTGCTGCTTGGCGGTCCAGAGCTCGGCACTGCCACAGTCACGGCAGTCGAAGGCACGGTCCACATAGTAAAGCGGAAGCAGACCGTAAGTGTTGTTGTGGGAAAGTGCAGTCGCATCCGCGGCCACGGCGCCCAGCGGCCAGCCCGACTCGGGATCGCGTGGCGGGGTCTGGGCTGCCAGGGCCCGTTGCCGACGCCGCTCCCGGATTTCCAGCCGGCGCTGCCGGCCGCTCTTGCGGGGGGCGTCCATGCGGCCTCAGCCGGCAGCCGGCGCCAGCCGGCAGAGATAACCCAGGAAGACCCCGGCAAAGAGCACCGCGCCCACCCAGTGGTTGTGCAGGAAGGACTGCAGGCAGGCCTGGGCCTGGCGCTCGCGGGCGGCGCGCAGCTCCCAGGCAAAGAGCAGGGCGGCGGCGGCCAGGGCGGCGGTGAAGGGCCAGGCCAGGCCGAGGCGGCCGCCCAGCATCCACAGCGCCCACAGGAACAGGGCCTGCAGGCTGGCGATGATGGGCAGGTCCATCTCGCCGAAGAGGATGGCGGTGGACTTGATGCCGGCCTTGAGGTCGTCCTCGCGGTCGGCCATGGCGTAGTAGGTGTCGTAGGCCACGGTCCAGCAGAGGTTGGCGGCGAAGATCAGCCAGCACTCCGGCCCCGGCACCTTGCCCTGGGCCACGAAGGCCATGGGGATGCCCCAGGAGAAAGCGGCGCCCAGCACCACCTGCGGCAGGTAGGTGAAGCGCTTCATGAAGGGATAGGCCGCGGCGATGGCCAGGGCACCGAAGGACCAGTAGAAAGTCTGAAGGTTCAGGAAGAGCAGCAGCGCGGCCGCGGCCGCCACCAGCAGGGCGCAGAAGGCCAGCGCCTCCTTGGGCTTGATCCTGCCGGCCGCCAGCGGCCGGTCTTTGGTGCGCCAGACCTGGCCGTCGAAATCGCGGTCGGCCCAGTCATTGATGACGCAGCCGGCCGCCCGCATCAGCACCACGCCCGCGCTGAACACCAGCACGATGCGCAGCGCCGGCTGGCCGTCGCCCGCCACATACACCGCCCACAAGGTGGGCCAGAGCAGCAGCCAGATGCCTATGGGGCGGTCGAAGCGCGCCAGCTTGAGGAAATCCGGCAGGCGCGGGAAACGGGTGAGCAGGCGGGAGAGGACTGTGGACATGATCAGGACACGAGGGAGACAACGCCGCAGTCTACCTGCGAGTCCGGCGGTCGGCGAATAGGGAGCCGCCGCGATGGGCGCAACCCTCATTCTGGGGGTGCGGCCGGGGCACCTTTTGCCGCATCATGGTCCGCGCGCGGACCGCAGGCAGGGGGCACAGCCTGCGGCAGGGTTTGCGGAAGAATTTGCAGACGGCCGGCGCCCGGCAGGTGCCGGCGGCTGTCTAAGCTGGAACGACGACTCGGCCTGAAGACCAAGGGAGATTTGCCATGGCGATGAAATATCTGGGCGTACTTATACTGCCGGTCCTGCTCGCAGGCGGTGCTACGGCGCCACCGCAGCCGACATCGGCCATGCGTCCGGTGGAGGCCTATCCCAACCTGGATTGCCAGGGCCTCAGTGACGAGACGCTGCATGTCAGCGAATGGGAAAAATACCATGCCGACCACGAAGCCTATCAGCAGAGCAATGCCTCGTTTTCCGATGTCATGCTGGGCCTGGGCTCCATGATGGAAGCCGTTGCCGGGCAATATGACGCGCAGTCCGCCGCCCAGATCCGCCAGACCAATCTCGACACCGCCAACGTGAAGCGCATGGAGCAGGCCGCCGCCAGTGGTGCCGCCACGCAGCGTGACGGCATGACCAACCGTCGCGTGGTGCTGCAGAAAATGATGCAGCTGAAGAAGTGCGGCTCGACGGTTGCCAGTGGCGCATAAGGCCATAGGCCACCACCCGCAGGCCGCCATGAAGCCAGCTGCCGTCATCCTCACTGCCCTCCTGCTGGCTACAGCGGGCGTGGCAGTGGCCGACCGCGTGAATGTGCAGGTGATTCCCGCCTTCGATGGCGTCTGCAAGGGCGCCATGGTCTACAACACGTCCAACCGCAACCTGGCCGCGGACTTCGACTATATCTACGAGGCCCAGGACGGGTCCGGCGCGCATTACCAGGGCACCGCTGGCGCGCAGCTGCCGCCTTCGGGCAGTGCCAGGCTCGCGCAGTTGTGGCCGCACCATGTCGATTGCCGCAAACCGTATTCGGTGCGCATCCTGGCCACGCGCTGGCGCGACCTGGATACGATAGCCGAGCAGGAAACACAGCAGCGGCGCGACAATATCGAAGGCTATCTGCGTCTCCAGGAACAGCAGCGGCAGCGCAATAAGCAGCGCGAAGAGGCGGAGCAGCGCCAGCGCCAGGCGGCGGCTGAACAGAAGCAGCGCGAGGAAGCTGCCCGCAAACGGGCCGCGGAACAACAGCAGCGGCAGCGCGAAATGGATGACCGCGCCCGTGAAGGCCAGGCGCAATACAACAAGATACGTGCCTGGCAGCAACAGCAGGAAGAGGAGGCGCGGCGCGAAGCCGAGCAATACCGCCAGCGCGCCGAGGCCGAAGCCGAGCAGAAGCGCCGCACTGCCGAGATCGAGGAAGCGATACGCCAGGACACGCAGCGCCGCCAGCAGATAGCGGCACAGCGTGCCTATGAAGCGCAGGTACAGGCCGAGCGTGAGCGCCAGGCAGCGATACAGGCCGCGGCGGAGGCCAAGGCCAAACGCCGCGAAGAACGCAAC
>DASUXS010000149.1:0-4022 GCA_036377855.1 Moraxellaceae bacterium | reverse complement strand
CATATCGTCAATACCAGTATGGCCGGGGTGGCAGCCGGTTAAGCGCACTCCTTGCTTGCCGGCTTGTTGGCCGGTTCCCCTTGTCCCAGGTTTATGAACGGAAAAAGAGAGCCAGCATGGCTCTCTTTTTTTGCACCCCTCAGTTGCCGAAGCGGTAGCCTATGCCCAGCAGGGCAATCAGCGGATCCGGATGCATGGTGACGGTGCTGGTGGTCAGCGCCTCGTTGGTGGCGTTGTCACGCAGATACATCGTGGATTCCACTTTCAGCGGCATATAGCTCACGGCGGCGGTGGCAAAGAAGTTGTTGCCCAGTTCGGCCGAGAAGCCGGCATTGAAGATGGGCGCCCAGGAGCTGGAGGCATCGGCATCCACATGCGTGCCGGTGGTGGCGAAGCAGGCGGGATCACTGGGATTGCTGGCGCAGGCGGGGTTGTTGCCCACGGTATAACCGATCTGCAGGAAATTGCCCGGGGTGGCGTAGATGTCGTTGGCGTTCTGGTCGGCGGCCACATTGCTGCCGACTTCGATGTCGGTGAAGAAGTTGTAGCTCACGCCCAGTCCCACATAGGGACGGAAGCGGGCGGTGGGCTCACCGAAGTAGTACTGCACCACAACCGCGGGGCTCCACTGTTTGGCGGTGGCCAGAGGTTGTGAGGCTTCGCGGCCGCAGGCAAACGGATCGCTGCTGCTGTGCTGGTTGCCGGTGCCATCCAGGCAGACCGAGCTGTACAGGCTGTTGGGCGTGCCCGTGACGGAGCCAGGCACGGTGACAACGCCCTGGCCCTGCAGCGTGACTTCCGGCGGAATGCCGCCCACGAAATTGACGGCCCAGTTGTCCGTGAGGAAATGCGTGAAGGTCAGCGCCAGTGTGTCGACATTGTCGGCGCTGACACTGGTGCCTGCCTGGTCCCAGGAGCTGACCGGTACAAAATCGCTGCCGCTGCCGAAAACGGTTTCCGAGCCTTTGATGACGGTCGGGTTGACCTCGGTGTGCACGGTCGATGACTTGTCCTTGGGCATGATGTGGAACCAGCCCGCGGTCACCATATTGTCGCCTTTGCGCAGGCCACGCTTGGGCGTGAAAAGCGTTTTCTTATTCGATGTCGAGGCGGGAGCATCATCTATTGTGGCGGTGTTCACATTCGTGGTGGATTTTTCTTCGTTAGTGGCGGGTGCTTCGTCCGCCATCACCCCCGGGGTATGCGCCAACAGCAAAAAGCCCGTGAGAAAAAGTGCTCTTTTCATTTTTGTATCTCTGCATTTCCAGTTTTTATTATTGCCCTGACGGGCAGGGCGGAAAAAAACTATGTGCAGGTTTGTCCTAATACAACACTGAAAAGAAGGCGCAGTTGGCGATTTTTGGAAGCTTCTGCTTTTCCAGAAATAAAAATGGCGATTTATGTAAGGCTGTGTAAGCGGGGAGGGGCGGTGCAGCCGGATATGCGGGTGTCGGCGAGCGGCTGGAACGGCGCGGACTCAGGCCTGCGAAAGCCACCAGCACGAGGCAGCTCGCGCCTTCGTCTACGGAATGGCGCATATTCGGATGGATAGACGGGGGGCAGTTCGCGCAATGGGATGGTAGGGGCCAGGCCGAGCCGCTCATGCAGAAAAGCCTTGATGATTAGGAGCCCGGACTTGAGACGGAGAAGAGGCGGGCATAAAAAAGGCCGGACGCCTTTGGCGGTCCGGCCTTTCTTAAACGTCCTGGGACGTGAAGTTGGTGGGTCGTCCGCGACTCGAACGCGGGACCAACGGATTAAAAGTCCGCTGCTCTACCGACTGAGCTAACGACCCTTCCTGCCGGGCAGCGGGCTGCCCGGCAAGAGCGGCGTATATTACTGACCGAGGCCGGTTTGGCAACCCTTGCGGGCGGCTTTTTTCCTGTCATTTCAGGGGTTTTCAGGAGGCGGCGGCGGAGTCCTTCAGGGGTTTGCCGTCTTTGTCGGAGAGCCGCATGGTTTTGCCTTCCGGATCGGTCTCGTCGCAGACATGCAGGATGACCTCGGCCTGGCCGATGAGGGTGCCGAAAGGGGTGTTCTCATTGCGGCCACGGCTCATGACCTCGCGCACCCGGCCCAGTATCCAGGGATGGGCCTGGACCGACACTTCCAGGTGCCGGGCCTTGCGGCCGCGCTTTTGCAGCCATTCCCCCAGCAGGTCCTGCAGGGCCTGGAACTGTTTCTTGAACTCCTCGTAGTCCTCGCAGGAAAAGGCGGCCTTCATGGCATAGCGCTTGTTCAGCATATTGCCGCTGGCCTCCTCCTCGCTGCGGAAGAAGGGTTCGTAGCGCGCCTTGGGGGCGGGCTTGGGCGGGGGCTGCAACTGGGTCTGCTGCAGGGCCGGCTGGATCTGGGTGGCGGCGACGCTGGTGGGCGTGTCGGTCAGCGGCCGGGTCTGGTAGCTGACGGGCTTGCCGGGATGGATGAGGCGGTCCAGCTCTTCCACCAGTTCGTGGCCGTTGCGGTGGCGCTGGGCGGCCTCCTTGGCCAGCAGGCGGTCTATCAGCGGCTGCAGGCGGACCAGCTCGCCGCGCAGGCGCGGTACCGGATCCTGGCAGTGCTTGATGGCCAGGGTCACGGCTTCTTCTGCCAGAAAGGGGGGCTGGCCGGTGAGCATTTCATAGAGCACGCAGCCCAAGCTGTAGAGGTCGGCGCGGCCGTCCACACGCTGGCCACGGGCCTGCTCCGGACTCATGTATTTCGGGGTGCCCACGGTGGCGCCAGCCTGGGTGAGCTGGTTCTCGTCGTTGTTCAGGCTTTTGGCGATGCCGAAGTCGGTGAGGATGGCGGCATCGTCGCGTTCGCGGAACAGCACATTGTCCGGCTTGATGTCGCGATGCACGATGCCTTGCTCGTGCGCATAGGCCAGCGCGTCGGCCATCTGCCGCGTGATGCGCAAGGCATCCTGCACGGCCACGCCACCATTGCGGATGCGGTGGGTGAGGTCGCCGCCGTTGTGGAAGGCCATGGCGTAGTAGTGCAGGCCGTTGGCCACGCCCACATCGTGCACGACGATGACGTTGGGATGCGTGAGCTGGGCCATGGTGCGGGCCTCACGCATGAAACGCTCGGCGAAATCGGGTTCCTTGGCCAGGGAGGGGACCAGCAGTTTGATCGCGACTTCACGCCCGAAGGATTCCTGCACGGCCAGGAAGACGGCGGCCATGCCGCCCTGTCCCAGCTTGCGCTTGAGGGTGTAGCCGGGAATCACGATCTGGCCCATGGGCATCTCCGTTGCAGGCACGGACTTGGGTGCCATATCGGTCCGTCATGCCCGCCACTATAGCCATCCCGCCACGCTTGTCGATGCCGGCAACTACCTGGGCCGCCAGCGGCTGCCGGTTGGTGCGCGGGGCGGCATGAGTGGTGGCATGAATGGCGACGGGGAAGGCGGGAGCATCCTCCGCATACAGTCACCTCCAGTCTGGCACTGTCGGCACAGCCGTTTGCCGCCTTGATCGATATTCATACAGCGGCTTGTCCTGCCTCAATTCAAACAGGCCCGGCCCGGATGAAAAATGCCGGCGCTCACCTTCCGGGAGGATTTTGTTTTCCGGGATGTCCCGGCAACACCGCTCCCGGCTTTTTTTCATCTGCAGATTGGATGTTCCTGGAGGCAGTAAAAAATGATGATTCCAAGAGCCCTGGTTTTCCTCTTCGTCCTCGCCACTTCCCTGGCACTGGCTGATGCCACCACCGCGACCGCGCCACCCACCCCCGGCGAAAAATCCGCCCCGCCGGACACCGCCGCCGAACAGACCCTGGCCCGGGCCCTGCGCCTGACGGCGCCTGTGGCAGGCGCGACTGGCCGCCCGGCGCGGCGTGTCTTTGTCGCGGGGGTGGAAAACACGCAGCGGCCGGGTGCCGCCGGCTATCGCAGTGCGCTGCTCTACCTGGAGGGAAACGTCCTGAAGATGCAGCGCTGCATCGCGGCATCCAGCTGTGTGGAGCTGCCGCTGCCGGGGCAGCTGCAGGCGGGCGTGGCGTATACGGTGACGCTGGAAGCCAGCGCGACGACGCTG
>DASUXS010000148.1:0-3957 GCA_036377855.1 Moraxellaceae bacterium | reverse complement strand
TGAAAGAATCGTGCATGGCATTCACCGCACCGCAGGAAGCAGCGGTGGTGATGATGGCGAACAGGCTGCTGGCGGCGACACCGAAACGCAGTTCCTTGCCTTCCATATTGCCGCCGGCCTGAAGCAGGCTGGCCTGCTGGTCCACGCCCAGCGGCGCCAGCAGAGGATTGCCCTGCGTTTCACTGAGACCGGGCAGCAGCAATACCAGCAGGAAGATCAGTGTCATCGCGCCCAGCAAGGCCCAGCCCTGGCGCACATTGCCCACCAGGTGGCCAAAGCTCAGGCAGAGCGCGGCGGGAATCAGGAAGATGGACAGCATCTGCACAAAGTTGCTGAGGGCCGTGGGATTTTCAAAAGGATGGGCGGAATTGGCGTTGAAGAAACCACCACCATTCGTGCCCAGCATCTTGATGGCTTCCTGCGATGCCACCGGTCCCAGCGCCAGGGTCTGCGTGCTGCCTTCCAGCGTATGCAGGCTGACACTGCTGGCAAAGGTCTGCACCACGCCCTGGCCAACCAGGAAAAGCGCATACAGCAGGCACAGCGGCAGCAGCACATACAGCGTGATACGGAAAAGATCCGTCCAGAAATTGCCCAGGCCATCCTGCTTCTCGCGCAGGAAGGCGCGCATCAGCGCAAAGGCCACGGCCATGCCGGTGGCGGCGGAAACAAAGTTCTGCACGGCCAGCGCCAGCATCTGCGTCAGCGGACTCAGGCTGCTTTCCCCGCCATATGCCTGCCAGTTGGTGTTGGTGACAAAGCTGATGGCGGTGTTGAAGGCCAGGTCGGGGGCCACCGCGCCGAAATGTTCGGGATTCAGCGGCAGCCAGCCCTGCAGGCGTTGCAGGGCATAGACGAAGAGCAGGCCGACGATATTGAAAGCCAGCACGGCGAGGGCGTAATGCTTCCAGTCCATGTCCTGCTGGCCATCGGCCCCCAGGCCGCGCAGCAAACGGGTTTCAACAGGACGCAGCGGATTGCCACGGGCAATCGGCAGCATGGCCTTGGCCAGGGGTTGGGCGAGGGCGGCCAGGACCAGCAGGTAAACAGTGGTCAGGGGAATAAGCGGGTTCATGTCAGAAGCGCTCCGGAAAGAGCAGGGCGACCAGCAGGTAAATCGCGAGCAGGAGGCCGCTGATGGCGGCGGCGACATAAAAAGCGGTCATGACATTTCTCCCAGCCGGTCCAGGCCCTGGATCAGGGCAAAGGCCAGCAGGGCGAAAAAGCCGAGCAGGAAGAGATAGAGGATATCCATGGGTCCATACCGACGTGGTGGGGATGGCGGCAGTATGGAAAGGCGGGGGTAAAGCCTGGGTTAAAGCTGAAAGGGCGGGTGTAAAGAAGTTATAAAGATCAACGGAGACGATGCCTTGTTGGCTTCGTTGTCTCTAATTACGTCATTCCCGCGAAGGCGGGAATCTTCATGAGATGCAGTGGGCCTAAAAAAAGGCCCTGCCGGAGAGAAAGAGATTCCCGCCTTCGCGGGAATGACGACGTAGGAAGAAAAAGGCCGGGATCACCGGCCTTTTGATTTTCTCGTCCCGGGCACAGGGATCACCTGCTGCCCGGGATCTGGCGCATTGCCTGGATCGCAGGCTTTACGCGGCGTCTATACGGTTGCAGGCACTGACAATGGCCTTCAGCGCCGCGGTGCCGCTGTTGCGGTCGCGGCCCATGCCCACCACGGGACGGCCTTTGTTGTCTTCCAGGGTGACGATGGCCATGGCTTCGGCCTGTTCGTCATTGCCCAGCGAACGTTCCTCGAAATGGCGCAGCCTCACCGGCAGCTTGAGGGCTTTCATGAAGGCTTCGATGGGGCCGTTGCCTTCGCCATGCGCTTCTTCCTGCCGGCCATTCTTTTCCAGGGTGACGCGTATCTGCCGGCCCTCATTGGACTGCACCTGTTTCACCAAAGTCAGCGGCGCGGATTTTTCATAGCTGCTGCAGAAAATTTCCCAGAGTTTGGGCGCCGTGAGTTCCTGGCCGGTTTCATCCGCGACGACCTGCACCACCTTGCTGAAGGCCGGCCATTCCGAGGCCGGCAGCTGCACGCCATAGGCGGTTTCCAGGATATGGGCGATGCCGCCTTTGCCGGACTGGCTGTTGACGCGGATGATGGCTTCATAGCTGCGGCCGACATCGGCGGGGTCTATGGGCAGGTAGGGCACGGCCCAGAGCGCATCATCCTTCTGCACGGCAAAGCCTTTGCGTATGGCGTCCTGGTGCGAGCCGGAGAAAGCGGTGAACACGAGGTTGCCGGCATAGGGATGGCGCGGATGCAGGGGGATGCTGGTGGCGCGTTCGACCACGGCGGAAATCCGGTCGATATCGGAGAAATCCAGGCCGGGGTGTATGCCCTGCGAATAGAAATTCAGGGCCAGGGTGACAAGGTCCACATTGCCGGTGCGCTCGCCATTGCCGAAGAGGCAGCCTTCGACACGATCGGCACCCGCCAGGACGGCCAGTTCAGCGGCGGCCACGGCGGTGCCGCGGTCATTATGCGGATGCACGGACAGGATGATGCCGTCACGGCGCGCGAGATTGCGATGCATCCATTCGATCTGGTCGGCATAACGGTTGGGCGTGGAGACTTCCACGGTGGCCGGCAGGTTGATGATGATCTTCTTGTCCGGACGCGCTTCCCAGACATCGGCCACGGCATTGCAGACTTCCAGGGCGAAATCCAGCTCGGTGGCGGTGAAGGTTTCCGGGCTGTACTGGAAAATCCATTCGGTTTCCGGATGCTCGGCGGCGATGTCCTTCATGAGCTGGGCATGCTGTATGGCGAGATCACGCGTTTCCTCGCGGCTCATGCGGAAGACGGTGTCGCGCCAGACCGGGCTGGTGGCGTTGTAGAGATGCACGATGGCGCGCTTGGCGCCATAGAGTGATTCAAAGGTACGGCGGATAAGGTGTTCGCGGGCCTGGGTCAGCACTTCCACCGTGACATCGTCCGGGATATGGCCGCCCTCGATGAGCTGGCGCACGAAATCGAAATCGGTTTCCGAGGCGGAGGGGAAGGCGACTTCGATTTCCTTGAGGCCGATCTGCACCAGCATCTTGAAGAATTCGAATTTGCGGGCGACGGACATGGGCTCGAACAGGGCCTGGTTGCCGTCGCGCAGGTCGGTGCTCATCCAGATGGGCACCGTGGTGAGTTCACGCGTGGGCCATTGGCGATCAGGGAGGTTGATGGCCGGGGTGCGTACGTATTTGCGGGAAGGATCTTTCAACATGCTCATTTTGTTGGCTCGCAGCGAGGTCGTTGCATTCGGAGTTTTGGGGTGGCGGCGGGCAGAGGGCTGACCGGCGACCGCAGGGACGTGGCCGGGCAGCCGCAACGCAGTCGTGCGGACAGCAAAAAAGCAGGGGTGTGCAGGCTCATGGCACAAATCTCCGGAGATCCGGTTTTTCTATTCAGAAGGGGGTGTTACGGGGTAAGGAAAAACGTTGATATGCCCGTCAGGGCAGCAGCAGGCCCAGCGCGCCGAGGGCGAGCTTGTTCAGGAGGTTGAAGCGGGCTGCTTGGATCATGGCTTGGGGAAGGCCGTGAATGGATGAGCCTCGAAACTAGCAGCCAAATTGACCGTATGCAAGCCGCATGCTGCACTTCCTGTCTTGGACAAGGGGTAGGGGATGGCCATGTGGTGGCAGGAGACAATCACGCTGAAAGCCAGGCCGCGCGGCCTGCATCTGGTGACGGAGAAGTGCTGGCCGGCATTCCTCTGCGGCAGGTGAAGGTGGGCCTGCTGCATCTTTTCCTGCAGCACACCTCGGCGGCGCTCACCGTGAATGAAAACGCCGACCCGGATGTACGCGGGGACATGGAGCGCTGGCTGAACCAGGCCGTGCCGGAAAATGCGCCTTACTACGAGCATACGCTGGAGGGACCGGACGACATGCCGGCCCATGTGAAGTCTTCATTGCTGGGAGCCAGTCTGGTGCTGCCGGTGCGCG
>DASUXS010000147.1:0-7024 GCA_036377855.1 Moraxellaceae bacterium | reverse complement strand
ACGACGAAGCCGGCCGCGGCCAGTGCGGTGCCATAGACATTGCCTGCCGTCTGCTCCTTGCAACTGCCGATGGGATGGTTGGAAACAACGGCCGGATAGCGACGTGTTGCATCAAATCCCGGCGGAAAGTGGATATTGGCGGCGATGTCCCAGGTCATGCCGGGATTACGAATGCTGACGGTTTCCACGATGTGAGCTCCTGAACAATTTTGATGGCTGGGCCGGCTTAGAGACGGTTCAGCCGGCGAGCTTGGCGAGGAAGAAAGGAGCAAGCACCGACACGGCTTCGTCCACGTACTGCGGCACGTCATACAGCGACATGTGATTGGCGCCCTCGACGATGTGCAGTGTCTTGTCCGTGCTTGCAGCACGAGCGAGCAGGTCATCACTCATCCATTTGCTGCCGGCCACGCTGCCGGCAACGGCGAGGATGGGCTGGGTCAGGAAGGCTTCGGCCAGGTGATAGGCGTCGTAGGTGATGATCTGGTTGAGGTTGCGCGCCAGTGCATAGCCAGGAGCGTTCGGGTGCTCGCAACGCGGTGTGTGGTAGTACTCCCAGGCCTCGGCCAGCTCGGCGTTGGGAGCGTCTTCCTTTTTCAGCGGTGCCAGCGGGATGGTGGCAAAACCATTGTTGCGGGCATCAGCAGTTCGTGCACTGGAGCCGAAATCCAGGTAGCCCACGGCGTCAGCATCCTTGACGTTGTTTTCCCAGCCGTTGCGGAACATCTGGCCGATGTTTACGGCACTCACCATCCCCAGGGCCTTGATGCGGCGATCGTTGATGGCGGCGTTGGCGCTGTAGCCGGCGCCGGCGCAGATGCCCATGGCACCGATCCTGTCCTGGTCCACATAGGGCAGCGTGGTCAGGTAATCGATGACGGCGCTTATGTCTTCCGTACTGATGTAAGGGTTCTCCAGCTGGCGGGGTTCGCCGCCGCTCTCACCCTGGTAGGAGCGGTCGAAGGCGATGGCGACAAGGCCGTTTTCAGCCAGCTTGCGGGCATACAGGCCGGCGGTCTGCTCTTTCACGCCACCACCGGGGTGGGAAACGACAACGGCCGGGTATTTCCTGGCGGCATCGAAACCGTAAGGGAAGTGGATGATGGCGGCCATGGTGATCCCCTGGCCGTTGAGGTTCTTGAAGGTGACGTTGGACATGGCGGCTTCTCCTGGAACGAATGGGTTTGGTCAGCGTGCTGCTGGAACAGGAGTGATTCTAGGCAAGCCATTGGTATTGATAAGCTGTCTGTAAAAGACATGAGAAGTTAGCTAGGCTAAACAATATGGCTATCCAACCCTCCCTCATGACCTCCCTGACCTGGTTTGCCCACATCGCCCGGCATCGCAGCTTTACCAAGGCGGCCCGGGAGCTGGAGGTGACGCGAGCCGCCCTGTCCCAGCAGCTCAAGGCCCTGGAGCAGCAGTTGAATGTGCGACTGCTGAATCGCACGACGCGGGAAATGTCACTGACGGAAGAGGGGCAGCGCCTGCTGAATGTCCTGCAGCCCGCCCTGACGGCGATCGAGAAAGCCGTGGAGGAGCTGGGCGAAACACAGAGCGAGCCCTCGGGCCTGATCCGCATGAACTCCTCACGCGTCGCTGCGCGGCTGCTGATAGAGCCACATATGGGGGAGTTCCTGGCGCGCTATCCCAGGCTGCGGCTGGAGCTGGTCATGGATGATGGTTTCTCCAATATCGTGGCCGATGGCCTGGATGCCGGCATACGTCTTGGAGAAAGCCTGGACGAGCACATGGTGGCCGTTCCCGTCACGCCGCCGCTGGAGATGGCCATCATCGGCGCGCCCGCCTATTTCGAGCGGCATGGAGTGCCCCAGACACCGGCCGACCTGATGCAGCACAACTGCCTGGCCTACCGCTTCACTTCGAGCGGCACGATTGATCGCTGGTCATTCACTTCGCCTGATGCTCACACCGTCGTATTCGATCCGCAGGGCAATGCGGTTTTCAATGACGATGACAGCATGCTGCGCGCGGCCCTGCAGGGAGTAGGGCTGGTGCAGCACATCGATCTGTGTGTTCGCCAGCATCTGGATGAGGGCTCTTTGGTGCGGGTGCTGGCGTCCTGGTGCAAACCCTTTCCGGGCTTTTATCTCTACGTTCCCTCGCGGGCCCAGCTACCCGCCAAGACGCGTGCACTGATGGACTTCCTGATTGAAAAGAGACGTCTCCTGGAGCTTGGTGAGGGCAGGTGAGGCCAAATGGTGCCTGCCAATAAAAAGCCCCGCATCGCGGGGCTTTTTATTGGGGCTTATCTACAGCCTTTTCAAGAACACCGTCATTCCCGCGAAGGCGGGAATCTCCTGAAAGCAGGCAGGGCTTTTAGAAAGGCCCGCGACATGTCATGAAGATTATTCGCTTCGCCCAGCCTGCGGCTGTTCAACGCCCTGCGGGCTTTTGTCCCGCCTTCGCGGGAATGACGGTGTAGTAGGGCGGGAGAAGCGGTTATTTGTCGCGACGCGCCACGCCGTCAACCAGCAGGCGTTGAATTGCCTCACCGAGACGCTTCTGCTCATCGCGATCCTCCGGCGAACGCAGGAAGCGCAGCACGCTCATCACTATCATGCCGACAACCGCATGGCCGGTGGCCTTGGCATCCAGGTCTTCGCGGAAAAAGCCCAGGCGCACGCCGTTTTCCATATAGGCCGCGGTGAGCTTGCCGGCCCAGTCCATGAGGTCCAGCACGCGGCGGTTCATTTCCGGATCTATGGAGGTGGCTTCGAACAGCACCATGCGCGCCATGGCGGGATTTTCGGTGAGGATTTCCGTGAGGCGGCGGGCGATGCGCGCGGTCTGTTCGCGGTAGCCCTCGAGGGAGGCGGTGGCGGTGGGCGCGTTTTCCGCGACCAGGGCCGAAATGATATTGGCGGTGACCTCGTTGATGACGTGCTCGAGGATGTCGCGCTTGTTTTCGAAATGGCGGTAGAAGGTGCCGTGGCCTATGCCCAGGCGTTTGGCGATGTCCGAGATGGCGGTCTGGTGGTAGCCGCGTGCCGAGAACTCGGCAAAGGCGGCCTGGATGATGTCGG
This sequence comes from Moraxellaceae bacterium, assembly GCA_036377855.1. Lineage (GTDB taxonomy): Bacteria > Pseudomonadota > Gammaproteobacteria > Pseudomonadales > Moraxellaceae > UBA2031. Next base: position 3,977 of record DASUXS010000147.1, on the reverse strand, counting down.
CGCGCAGCTGCAGGCGGTTGCGTTCGGCGCGGGACAGCGGGGCGTCCGGGGCCTGGACCTGGGTCTGGGTATCGTCGGTCTGGTTTTGGTCTGTCATGGACGCATGGTAGCCGATGAGTGGGTGGATGACGTCATGGTCAGAAATTGACATGGCATTCCGAGAATGACAAGCTGTTCCGTAGTTCGGGACCTTGGTGCATGCCGGGGTCTACCTGCCTTCCTCGCCGTCATTGGAGACCTGACATGGCCAAGACCCCGGGCAAGACCGCCAAAACCAAGGCATCGGCCGCTCCCTCGATGACCAACACGGCGACCACCACGACCGAAGTGGACGTCCTTATCATCGGTGCCGGCCCCTCCGGGCTCAGCGCCTGCATCAAGCTCAAGGAACAGGGCATCAGCAATACGGTCATCCTGGACCGCGCCCCCCGTATCGGCGGTACCTGGGCCCTGAACGACTATCCCGGCCTGCGTTGCGACGTGCCCAGCGAACTTTATTCCCTGGGCTTCGCGCCCAAGCCTGACTGGAGCCGTACCTACGCCCCGCAGGCGGAAATCCGCGACTATCTCGAAGACGTGGCCCGCCAGTTCGACGTCACCGGGCAGATCCGCCTCAATACCGAAGTCCGTGCCGCGCACTGGAACGAAGGCGAGGGCCGCTGGCAGGTGGTGACTGCGGCTGGTGAGCAGTATTCGGCGCGCGTGCTGGTGGCGGCACCGGGCTATATCGGTGAAGCCGAAATGCCGCGCTTCCCCGGCCAGGACAAATTCCGCGGCGCCATCTTCCATTCCGGCATGTGGAAACACGGGCACGACCTGCGCGGCGAACGCGTGGCCGTGATCGGCTGCGGTGCGTCTGCCATCCAGTTCCTGCCGGCCATACAGCCGGTGGCGGGGAAAATCATCAGCCTGCAGCGCACGCCGTCCTGGGTGCTGCCCAAGCCCGATGTCGCCATGCCGCGCGCGGTCAGCGAACTGTTCCGCCGCGTGCCCGCGCTGCAACGCCTGGTGCGTGAAGCCGGCCTCATGGGCCTGGAGCCCACGCTGCCGATTTTCATGAATGAAAAACTACTGCGCCGCCTCACGCATCCGCTGGGCATCTGGAACATCAACCGCTCCATCAAAGACCCGGAAATGCGGCGCCAGCTGACGCCGCACCACACCCTGGGCTGCAAGCGTCCGCTGTTTTCCAACGAATGGTATGAGGCGCTGGCCAAGCCCAATGTGGACGTGGTGTTCCAGGGCCTGAAAAGCATCACGGAAAACGGCATCGTCACCGAAGACGGCACAGAAATCCCCGTCGACACCATCATCTTCGGCACCGGCTATGCCGTGGCCGAGCCTGCCATCTACGGCATCCTGCACGGCGCCGACGGCCGCAGCCTGAGCCAGCACTGGCAGGGCCAGCCGCGCGCCTATCAGGGCATGGCCATACACGGCTTCCCCAACCTGTTCATGATGCTGGGCCCGAATTCGCATGGCGTGCAGGGCTCGGTGATGTGGACCTCGGAACACCAGGCCGTCTATATCGCCCAGGCCGTGCAGCAGGTGTTCCGCAAGGGCGTGAAACGTTTCGAAGTGCAGCGTGGCGTGCAGGATGCTTTCAACGCCAAGATCGAAAAGCGCCTGGCACGCATGCCCATACGCGCTGACATCTGCAGCAGCTATTACCTGGACAGCACCGGCCGCAACCAGTTCGTGTGGCCGGAATACGGCGTGAACATCAAACGCCGCCTGACCAACTTTGAAATGAACGACTACCAAGTGCAGTGACACTGCTGAAAAATCCGGAGAAAGCCATGCCCCGTTATACCGTTGATGTCACCCAGGATTACCGCCTGCCCGCCGCGGATGTGTTCCGCGTGCTCTCCGACCATAACCGCCTCAGCCGTGTGCTGGGCATTCCCGTGAAGCGCGTGGTCAACGGCCGCGGCGATATCAATGGCGAAGGCTCGGTGCGCCGCATGGGCCTGTGGCCGCTGACGGTGGAAGAAACGGTCTACACCGTGGTGCCCAACCAGAGCATCCATTACCGCATCAGCAAGGGCGGTGCGCCGCTGAGCAACCACACCGGTGATTTGAGCTTCAGCAGCACCGGCCGCGGTTCGCGCGTGAACTGGACCATACGTTTCGATGCCCCGCCGGTGCTGGGCGCCGTGGTGCAGCAGGTGCTGACCCAGGGCCTGCGCCTGGGCCTCAAGCGCATCAAGTAATTGTGCATAAGTAATTCGGCCAAGAATCATCGGAGAAGGACCATGTCCGGCAAGCCCGTCAAACTGAAGAACGCCGTTGTCGCCATCACCGGCGGTGCCCGTGGCATAGGCCTGGCCATTGCCGAGGCCATGCGTGCCGAAGGCGCGCGTATCAGCATCGGTGATGTGGATGTCGCCCTGGCGCAGAAAGAAGCCGCGCGCCTGGGCGCGTTTGCGCATGTGCTGGATGTGCGCAGCCATGACAGCTTTGCGGCTTTCCTGGAAGCGACTGAAGCAGCGCTGGGTCCGGTGGACATCCTGGTCAACAACGCCGGCATCATGCCCATGGGCGCTTTCCTGGACGAAGCACCGGGCATCACCGACGCCCAGATCGACATCAATTTCCGGGGCGTCATCCATGGCATGCAGCTGGCCATGCCCGGCATGCTGGCGCGGCGTCGCGGCCATGTCGTGAATGTGGCTTCCATGGCCGGTCGTTTCGCCATTCCCGGGGCGGCGGTTTATTGCGGTACCAAGCATGCGGTGGTGGGCATGACGGAGGCGGTGGCCGGTGAGCATCGTGGATCGGGCGTGAATTTCACGATGATCATGCCGTCGAAGGTGCTGACGGAGTTGTCTTCCGGCACCGATGCCGCCAATCCCGGCATTCCTTCCGTGACACCGCAGGAGGTGGCGGCCGCTGTCGTGCATGCGGTGAAAAAACCGCGGTTGCATATCGCCGTGCCGGACTATCTGCAGGCCGCCCATGCGCTCTACGGCCTGGTGCCGGCCTGGCTGCAGGAACGCGGTCGCCGTGTCATGGGCGATACCGGCATCCTCACCAAGCTCGACCATGCCGCCCGCGGCAACTACGCCAAACGCCTGGACGCGCTGTCCGGCAAACACTGAATCCCCAGGAATTTTTCATGAGCCTTAAAGACCGCCTCGCGCGTCGCGTGGTGAAAGCCGGCCTGCGCGCCTCTTTCAAACTGCCCAGTGTTTTGCCCTTGCCGGTGGCGGCTTTGCGCAATGGCATGGAAATGGGGGCGCAGCTGTTTGCCGTGCGCCGTGATGTGCGGGTGCAGCCGTTGTTGCTGGGTGGCGTTAATGCGGAGCGCTTAAGCACGGCCGACAGCACGGCCACGGTGATCCTGCATTTCCATGGCGGGGCTTTTTTCACGGGCTCGGCCAGGACACATCGGGCGATGGGGGCTGAGATGGCTGCCCGCGCCAAAGCAACGGTGTACATGCTGGATTACCGGCTGGCACCGAAGCATGCCTATCCTGCTGCGCGTAACGATGGCCTGGCGGCCTACCAGGCCTTGCTGGCGCAGGGGCATGCGGCGGAAGACATCGTGCTGGGCGGTGATTCCGGGGGCTGTGCGCATATCCTCAGCCTGGTCATTGCCCTGCGCGAGAAGAGCCTGCCGTTGCCGGGTGGCATGGTGATGATTTCGCCTTATGTGGATTTGACGCTCAGCCTGCCTTCGGTGGCGGCCAATCGTTTCCGCGATCCCATGGTGACGGCCAAGGCCTTGCGTCGGGGCTCTGATGCCTATCGTGGCAGTATTGCGGCCAGCGATCCGCGGGTGTCGCCCTTGTTTGCCAATCTCAAGGGTTTGCCGCCAGTGTTGATACAGGCGGGTAGTGAAGAGATCCTGCGGGATGATGCTCTGCATCTGGCTAAGCAGCTGAATGCGGAGGGGGTGGAAACGGATTGCCGCATCTACGACGGGATGTGGCACAACTTTCAGATGTTCAGCGGTTTCATTGACGCGGCTGACG
>DASUXS010000146.1:0-7350 GCA_036377855.1 Moraxellaceae bacterium | reverse complement strand
CGGCATGCCCAAGACCCTGGAAGACCTGCAGGCGCACCATGCCGTGAATTATTTCTCCAGCCGCACCGGGCGCACGGTGGACTGGGATTTCGTGGTGGATGGCGCCATCACCGATGTGCAGATGCAGGGCTCGGTGGCGGTGAATGATTCCGATGCCTATGTCGCCTGCGGCGTGAAAGGTTTCGGCCTGATCCAGGCCGCGCGTTTCATGGTGCTGCCGCATCTGGAGTCCGGCGAGCTGGTGGAAGTGCTGCCGCAATGGAGCCCCGCGCCGCTGGCCATCAACGCGCTGTATCTGCAGAACCGCCACCTTTCGCCCAAGGTGCGCGTGTTCGTGGACTGGGTGGGCGAACTCTTCAGTGCCTGTCCGCTGCTCTCCGGTTGCCGCAGCGCCGATGGCGAATGCCATTTCGCCGGCAAGCTGGCTCCGGGCCACACCCTGCGCAAGCTGGTGGAGGAGCAGAACCTGGCGGAGCGGGTGTTCTGAGCCGGCTCTTGTCCTGAAGCGCCTGTTGTCCTGGAGCGGCTACGCTACGTTACTGGCCAGCGGCGGAGACCCCGTGTATTTTCCGCATGTCCCGTCCCCCTGGCGGACCTCTAATAATTCAGGAAGGATCATGAAGACCCCATTTCTGGCCACGGCCACCGTCCTTGCGCTGTCCCTGGGCCTTGTCGCCTGCAACAAGCCCAAGCTCGACAACGACGACAGCAAGGCCGCCTATTCCATCGGCTACATGACCGGCAAGCAGAGCGAAATACAGGCGCCCAAGCTGGATACGGCGGCATTCGTGGCCGGCTTCAAGGATGCCTATGCCAAGAAGGCATCGGCGCTGAATGAAGAAGAAATGAAAAAGGCGCTGATGGCCTACCAGCAGAAGATCCATGCCGAAGCCCTGGCTGCCCAGAACAAGGGTGCCAGCGAAGCCGCCAGCAAGGGCAATGCCTACCTGGCGGAAAATGCCAAGAAGCCCGGCGTGAAAACCACGGCTTCGGGCCTGCAGTATGAAGTCATCACTGAAGGCAAGGGCGCCTCGCCCAAGCCCTCCGACGTGGTGCGCGTGCATTACGAAGGCAAGCTGACGGATGGCTCGGTCTTTGACAGCTCCCTGCAGCGTGGCGAGCCGGCGGAATTCCCGCTGGATCGTGTGATCCCGGGCTGGACCGAAGGCCTGCAGCTGATGAAGGTGGGCTCCAAGTACAAGCTCACCGTGCCATCGGCGCTGGGTTATGGCGAGCAGGGCATGGGCCCGATTCCGCCTAATTCCGTGCTGGTGTTTGAAGTCGAGCTGCTGGAAATCAAGAAGTAATCCGCAGCCCCAAAAGCGCAACAGGAAAAAGCCGGCTCATGCCGGCTTTTTTTCTGCCTCGCCCAGGTTGCTGGCGGCGGTCTCGCCATGGGAGGGGCGCTTAAAAGGCAGCCACAGCTGCTTCCAGTAATTGTGCACGGGATAGCCGTCTTCATCGCCCAGGCCTATGCGTTCCGGCATGTCGCGATCACGCGGCAGGAAGAAAGTGCCGAACATCTGGTCCCATATCGTGAAGCCCCCGAAATTGCGCGCCTCCGTATAGACGGAAGAGTGGTGCCAGCGGTGGACCTCGTTGGTGCCGATGATGTAGTTCAGCCAGCCATGGCGCAGGTCGATATTGAGATGCGTGACGGTGGCCAGCACCGACCCTATGGTGACGGCGGCGACATAGGCTTCGTGGCTGGGGCCGGCCAGGAGCAGGGCGGCCAGGGGCCAGGGGAATGAAACGACGCACCACCACATCCACCGGATGCGCGCGGTAGGCATTCAGGAAAGTCACGCGATGCGCGCTGTGGTGCACGGCATGGAAGCGCCAGAGCAGCGGCCATTCATGGCAGAGGCGGTGCGTGACATAGAACATGAAATCGAAGACCAGCAGGCCGGCCAGCACCTGCAGTGCGAAGGGCAGGCTGGCCAGCGACCATTGCGGCCCCACCCAGCCGGCGCTGACCAGCAGGCTGGAGGACATATGGTGGAAGGCCCAGGCCACGATGGCGGCCTGCACGGTGTTGATGAGCATGACGCTGGCATTGGACACCATGTCTGTCAGCAGCTCGTTTTTTTCCAGCGGCCGGCTGACTTTGGGCAGCACATATTGCAGTGCCAGCGACAGCAGGTAGAAAGGCAGCAGGAAATACAGGAAGAGCTTGTTGAGGTCGTAGTGCGTGACATGCAGCGCCAGCAGCGCGAGGGCGACAAAGACCAGGGTGTAGCTGGCCGAAAACAGGCGGATGGCGGCGGATTTCAGGATGGGCATGGGCGGGCCTCCTTGCGGGAAGGCCCGATTATAGGAAGGCGCTGATGGGGAAATGCGGCCAAATCCTTTTCATAGGCGGTCAGCGTGACGGATGGGTGAGACTAAAGTGCTTGTTTTGTGGTGGAGCCAGCCCGGAGTCATTTATTAAACGGTAGCTGACAACTGTTAAAAGCTAGCTAACAGCTGTCGCCCCGGCGAAGGCCGGGGCCCAGCGTCTTTGACGGCGCTAGAGCGTAAGTACGCATTCAGTCAGGCCAGCCGCCCTTCGACAAGCTCAGGGCGAACGGTGGATGTTGATCCGACGCTGCTAGAGACGCTGGGCCCCGGCCTTCGCCGGGGCGACAGTTGTTTAGATAGCAGAGAGCGGTGAGATTTTCCGAAGGCCTTGGCGTTTTGGCAGGCCCAGGGCGAAGGAAGGAATAAAAAAAGCCGGCATCTGCCGGCTTTTTTTATTCAGGTCGCAAGGTTTCAGAGCGAAACCTTGGAGCCCGCTTCCGCCACCGTCAGCGCCGTCATGTTGACGATGCGGCGCACCGTCGACGAGGCCGTCAGGATATGCACCGGCTTGCTGGCGCCCAGCAGGATGGGGCCCACCGTCACGCCGCTGCCCGAAGTCACCTTGAGCAGGTTGAAGGCGATATTGGCGGCATCCAGCGTCGGCATGATCAGCAGGTTGGCTGCGCCCTTGAGCTTGCTGTTGGGGAAGACCTGGCTGCGGATCAGCTCGTCCAGCGCGGCATCGCCGTGCATTTCGCCTTCCACTTCCAGGTTGGGCGCCATTTCCTGCAGCAGGCGCCAGGTCTTGCGCATCTTGGCGGCACTGGCCGTATCTTCCGAACCGAAGCTGGAATGCGACAGCAGCGCGACCTTGGGCGTGAGGCCGAAGTTCTTCACCGCTTCCGCGGCCTGCAGCGTCATTTCCGCCAGCTGTTCCGCCGTGGGATCCGGGTTCACATAGGTGTCGCAGATGAACAGCGTGCGGTTTTCCAGCATCAGCAGGTTCATGGCCGCGAACTGGCTGACGCCCGGCTTCTTGGGAATGATGCGGCTGAGGTAGCGCAGGTGCAGCGCGTAGTTGGCGAAGGTGCCGCAGATGAGGCCGTCGGCATCGCCGAAATGCACCAGCAGCGAAGCGATCAGCGTGGCGCGGCGACGCACTTCCTTCTGCGCCAGCTCCGGCGAGATGCCCTGGCGTTCCATCAGCTTGTGGTAGTAGCTCCAGTATTCCTTGAAGCGGGGGTCGTCATCCTGGTTGATGATGGTGACGTCCACGCCATTGCGGATGCGCAGGCCCAGCTTGGCGATGCGCTTTTCGATCACGGCCGGGCGGCCGATCAGGATGGGCTTGGCCAGGCCTTCGTCCACCACCTGCTGCACGGCGCGCAGCACGCGCTCGTCTTCACCTTCGGCATAGGCGATACGCTTGGGATCGTTCTTGGCCTTGGCGAACAGCGGCTTCATGATGAAGGCGGAGTTGTAAACGAATTCCGACAGCTTCTGGTGATAGGCCTCGAAATCGGTGATGGGGCGCGTGGCGACGCCGGTTTCCATGGCGGCACGTGCCACGGCCGGCGCGATCTCCAGGATCAGGCGCGGGTCCAGCGGCTTCGGGATAAGGTATTCCGGGCCGAAGGAGGAAGAGGCTTCACTGCCGAAGCCCAGCGTGGCTTCCGACTGTTCGGCATGGGCCAGGGCGGCGATGGCATGCACGCAGGCGATCTTCATCGCTTCGTTCACGGTGGTTGCACCCACATCCAGCGCACCGCGGAAGATGTAGGGGAAGCACAGCGCGTTGTTCACCTGGTTCGGGTAATCCGAACGGCCGGTGGCGATGATGGCATCGGGACGCGCGGCCTTGGCCAGCTCGGGCATGATTTCCGGCGTCGGGTTCGACAGCGCGAAAATGATGGGATTGGGCTTCATGCCCTTGAGCATTTCCGGCTTGAGCACGCCGGCGGTGGACAGGCCCAGGAACATGTCGGCGCCTTCCATGAGGTCGGCCAGCACGCGCGCAGAAGTTTCCTGCGCGTACTTGGCCTTGCTTTCGTCCATGCCGGCGCGGCCCTGGTAGCACACGCCCTTGGAGTCGGCGACGAAGATGTTTTCGCGCTTGGCGCCCAGCGACACCAGCACGTCCAGGCAGGCGATGGCGGCGGCACCGGCACCGGAGCAGACGATCTTGATGTCTTCGATCTTCTTGTTGACGATCTTCAGCGCATTGATGAGGCCGGAACCCACGATGATGGAGGTGCCGTGCTGGTCGTCATGGAATACCGGAATCTTCATGCGCTCGCGCAGCTTCTTCTCGATGTAGAAGCATTCGGGCGCCTTGATGTCTTCCAGGTTGATGCCGCCGAAGGTGGGCTCCAGGGAAGCGATGATGTCCACCAGCTTTTCCGGATCCTTCTCGTCGATCTCGATGTCGAACACGTCGACGCCGGCGAACTTCTTGAACAGCACGCCCTTGCCTTCCATCACCGGCTTGGAGGCCAGCGGGCCGATGTCGCCCAGGCCCAGCACCGCGGTGCCGTTGGAAATCACGGCCACGAGATTGCCGCGGGCGGTGTAGCGGGCGGCGGTGGAGGGGTCACGTTCGATTTCTTCACAGGGAGCCGCTACGCCGGGGGAGTAGGCCAGCGCCAGGTCGCGCTGGTTGACCATGGCCTTGGTGGGCGTGACGCTGATTTTTCCCGGGGCCGGGAATTCGTGGTAATCGAGTGCGGCTTTACGCAGTGCCTCATCCATCGTCGTACTCGCTCGTCGTGCAATGATCTGGCCCCCCGGGCTGCGTCCTGGGGACGCCCGGGCAGCGGGTGTTCTGGAAAAAGAAGGCGCGGATCATAGCATTTTCAGGCACTTGGAGCCGACCTTTTCTGTGGCTCTACGGTCAATCCGCCTGCTTTCCGACCAGCACCGGCGGCCGGTTTTGCGGGTTTCCACAATGGCGGGGACGGGACAGGCTGGCTAGCATCCTCCTACCAGCCGGCACGTGGGTGCCGGAGCAGTCTGACAAGGAGTCCGTCATGCAGGAGCCGCTGCAGTTCAGCTACCCCCATCCCGCCGCCACCGTCATGGCCATGTTCCGCGACACCGGCTACATCACCCGCAAGCACGCCCAGCTGCGCCAGCGGAATATCCGCATCCTGGAGGCCCTGGACAAGCCCGGCCGCTACCGCCTCAAGGTCCGCCGCGACGCCCGCGGCCTGATCCCGGAATCGGTGCCGGAGTTCGCCCAGAAGTTCCTGGAGGGCCGTATCGGCGGCCTGGTCACCACCATCGAATGGGACCTGTCCGATCCTTCGCTGTATGTGGGCAAGAACATCATTGAGCTGGAAGGACTGCCCCTGCAGGCGCATATCGACTACTGGCTGTTGCCCCAGGACGGCGGCTGCCTGCATCGGCAGATGCTGCATGCCAAGGTGGATGTGCCGCTCGTGGGTAGCCGGCTGGAGGTGTTTGCCATGGATGCCATACGCGGCATCCAGGCCAAGGACTATGAGTACAACATCGAGTTTCTGAAGCAGTTTGCGCAGCAGCCGCTGGCGGAGTCGGCTTGAGGAGACACACCGGCATTCCCGCTTTCGCGGGAATGACGTTAAGAAAGGGCGGTGCAGTAATTCGAATAAAAAAAGGGACGCCGTGGCGTCCCTTTTTTATTGCTGCAGACTGTTTCAGGACTGCTCGCGAGCCACCGCACGATAGCCGATATCGCTGCGATGGTATTCGCCCTCCCAGCTCACTGCCTTCACCAGCTCATAAGCCTGGCGCTGCGCTTCGGACACGGTATGGCCCAGCGCCGTGGCGCAGAGCACACGGCCGCCGGAGGTGATGACCTGGCCGTCCTTGAGCGTGGTGCCGGCGTGGAAAACCTTGCCGTCCAGTTTTGCAGCGGCATCCAGGCCGGCGATGGCATCGCCTTTGCGGATGTCGCCGGGATAGCCGCCGGCAGCCATCACCACGCCGAGCGCGGCGCGTTCATCCCAGTCGGCGGTCGTGCTGTCCAGCTTGCCGGCAATGCCCTGTTCCACCAGTTCCACCAGCGAAGAGCGCAGGCGCACCATGATGGGCTGGGTTTCCGGATCGCCGAAACGGCAGTTGAATTCTATGACCTTGGGCGCGCCGTCCGCGGTGATCATCAGGCCGGCGTAAAGGAAGCCGGTGTAGGCATGGCCTTCGGCCGCCATGCCGGCGACGGTGGGATTGATGACTTCACGCATCACGCGGGCATGCACTTCCGGCGTGACCACGGGGGCGGGCGAGTAGGCGCCCATGCCGCCGGTATTGGGGCCGGTGTCGGCATCGCCTATGCGTTTGTGGTCCTGGCTGGTGGCCATGGGCAGGGCGGTCTTGCCGTCCACCATGACGATGAAGCTGGCTTCTTCGCCGTCGAGGAATTCTTCTATCACCACACGCGAACCCGCGGCACCGAAAGCATTGCCGGAGAGCATGTCGGTGACGGCGTCTTCGGCTTCCTGCTGCGTCATGGCGACGATCACGCCTTTGCCGGCGGCAAGGCCGTCGGCCTTAATGACGATGGGCGCGCCTTTCTCGCGCAGATAGGCGAGGGCTTCATCAGTCTTGGTGAAGACCTGGTATTCGGCGGTGGGAATCTTGTGGCGGGCGAGGAAATCCTTGGCAAAGGCCTTGGAGCCTTCCAGCTGCGCGGCGTACTGCGTCGGTCCCCACACCTTCAGGCCGACGGCGCGGAAAGCATTCACCACGCCATTCACCAGCGGCGCTTCCGGGCCGACGATGGTGAGGTCCACACCCTGGCCCTGGGCGAAGGTCACCAGCGCATCGTTGTTCAGGATGTCCAGCGCGATGTTCTCGCATTTGCCTTCGGTGGCGCTGCCGGCATTGCCGGGGGCGACGAAGACTTTGGAGACGCGCGGGTCCTGTGCGCATTTCCAGGCGAGGGCGTGTTCGCGGCCGCCGGAACCCAGGATGAGGATTTTCATGCTTTCAGCTCGCTTCTCAGTGTTTGCCCCCTCTCCCCGCTTGCGGGGAGAGGGTTGGGGTGAGGGGCAGCGGCTTCGGTCACCAACCCACACCCCCGCCCGCACCCCC
>DASUXS010000145.1:0-2609 GCA_036377855.1 Moraxellaceae bacterium | reverse complement strand
GTGCTGGAGGATGTCGCGGGCGGGAGAGGTCATGGGGCCGGATTATGGGGGAGCCCCGCCGGGCTGTCAGTAAGGGAAAAGCGGCTTGGGCCGTAGGCCCTGGCTGCCCTACAATGGCGGGCTTCAAGGAGCCCTCCCCATGCATGAAATCCACGCCCTTCCCGCCGACACCCGCCAGTTCCTCGAGGACTTCCTCAACGGTGACGACAATCCCGATGGCCTGGACTTCGTGGCCACGCATGGCTTCCTGGCCGCCATCACCGTCGGCCCCGGCAGCATCCCGGTCGAGGAATGGCTGCCCGCCCTCTTCGACGGCCAGCCGGTGCCGGGCGATGCCGCCCATGTTGAAGCCCTGACCCAGGGCCTGGTGGCCTGGCAGAAGGAAATCCATGCCGCCCTCTACCACGGCCAGCCCGTGCACCTGCCCTGCGACCTCAGCCTCAAGGCCGGCGAACCCACCGACCTCAACGACTGGTGCGTGGGCTTCATGGAAGGCATGTTCCTCAAGGAAGACAGCTGGTATGACATCGACGAAGAGCTGATCGCCGATCTCACCCTGCCCATGGTGGTGCTGTCCGACCTCATCGACGATCCCGACCTGCAGCAGATCCGCACGGACCAGAAACTGGCGCGTGAACTCGCCCAGCAGATCCCGGACGTGCTCACGGAAATCTATCTGCATTTCCACGCGCCCAAGACGGTCTGAACCTGGATCGCAAATAAAAAGACGGCCCGAGCGGGCCGTCTTTTTTTGGGGCTGTCTTATTCAGGCAGGACTCAGGAAGTCCGGCTTTCTCCTTCCGCCGCCCCCAGCGCGAACCAGTCCAGGTTGCGCGTCAGCACCATGGCCACCGCCAGCAGGCCGAAGAGCAGCAGCGAGCCCATCAGGAGCGCATAGTCTTCCGACTGCAGCAGCATGTAGAGCACACCGAACAGCAGTGCGATGACGGCGCCGAAGCCCAGGCCGCGCCAGGCGCTGCGCAACACATAGGACACATAGAATCCCAGCAGTGCCGTGCAGGCGGAGGCGGCTATGGCATAGGCCCAGGCAAACAGGATGTGTTCGGCCAGGGCCACCAGCAGCAGGAAGAACAGGGTCTGGGCCGTGCCCACCAGCAGGTACTGCATGGCGTGGATACGCAGGCGCTTCATCAGCTCGTAGAGCATGAAGGCGGCGAAGGTCATGAAGACAAAGAGGAAGCCGTATTTCAGCGCGCGTTCGGATTGCAGGTAGACATCCACCGGATCGATGAGGCGCACGCCCATCTGGTTGGCCATCAGCTTGTTGCAGAGCTCATCGTTGCCAGCGAGGCAGGACTGGAACTGGTATTCGATATTGGTGGAGAGATAGGTGCTGTTCCAGCCGGCGCTGAAACCGTTCTTGCCGATCTCCTGCACATCCGGCAGGTAATTGCCCTGGAAGGAAGGATGCGGCCAGCGGCTGCTGAGCTTGAGCTGGCTTTCCTTGCCCAGCGGCATCACGTCCAGCCGCTCCATGCCTTTGATATCGAGATTGAGGTCGACTTCGTAATGGCCGCCGGGTGTGAGCTGTATGGGTGCCTGCACACCCGCGGGCAGGATGTTGAGTCCACTGCCGGCGGCAAAAGCCAGCGTGGACCCGTTGATACGGCCACGCGGCAGTTCGCTGATGCCGCGTACATCGCTGATGCTGATCGCCAGATAAGGTTTGCCCCAGCTGATGTTTTCACCTAGCGGCGCCGGTTTGCCCGCTATATCGAAGGAAGCCTTGATGCCAAGGCTGCTGGCATAGAGCTGGGCTTCATAAATGCCGCGATGGCGCGGAGTGTTTTCCATACGGCCATTGATGGCCAGCCGCTCCGGCAGCCACACATGCTGGCGTGGATGCCAGACCTGGGTTTCCTTTTCCTTGCCGTCACTGTCTTTGCTTTTCTCTTTCACCAGCTCCCAGTAAGGCTGCACCAGCACCGGCCCGGCGATTTTCTGCTCGCCCGCCATGCTGGCCGCCACTTCATGCCGGACCTGGTCGCGCGTGGAGGAACGCTCCCAAACGGTGACGCCGATAAGGCGCAGGGGAATGCAGAGGAGCAGCGTCAGCGCTCCCATCATCAGGAATTTTCGCAACAGGGGATTTTTCACGGGCTCTGCTCCATCAGTCAGGATGGGGGCAGTGTGGGCAGGCTGTTTGAAGCGCCTGCGCGGGCCGCGTGAAATCGGTGTGAAGTTTGCGGTGGCTCAGGCCAGCGGCAGGTCCAGGCTGGCCAGCACGCCACCGTCGGGATGGTTGGCGATACGGATACGGCCGCCATGCAGCTTGGCGATCTCGCGCACCAGGGGCAGGCCCAGGCCGGAGCTGCGCGAGGCGCCTTCCGGGCGTGGCAGGGAATAGAAACGATCGTAAATCTGCGGCAGCGCGTAATCGGGAATGCCGCTGCCATGGTCGCGCAGGGAAAAAGTCAGTCCGCCCTCTTCCACCGTGATCGCCGCTTCCATCGATGAGCCATCCGGTGAAAACGCCAATGCGTTCTCCAGCAGGTTGCTCAGGGCCAGCTGCAGCAGGAAGGGGTCCCCCGAAACCGGCGGACAGGGCGAGACCGCGCTGGTGACCTGCACACTACGTTGCTGCAGCC
>DASUXS010000144.1:0-5813 GCA_036377855.1 Moraxellaceae bacterium | reverse complement strand
CGTGGAGCTGCTGGAGCGCGCCACCGTGGCGCCGCCACAAAAAAACGATGCTTTCGAGCCGCGTGTTTCCGCGCTGACGCGGGCTTCGGAAAACCTGCTGCGTCATGTAAACGCCTGGGAGGCCATGGCCGCTGTGCGTCTCTGTCCCTATCAGTCCATGAAGGTCTGGGATGGTGAGGGCAGTGGCCGCATTGAGTTCGCCGCGGGCGAACTGGGTGAAAGCCATCTCGGCGTGCTGGTGGAAAACCGGCTGCTGCAATGGGCCCTGACAGAAGTCGCCTGCAACGCAGCCAACGTGACCTTGCATTGCCCCGCGCAACTGCAGGCGCTGGAGCGCCTGCCGGATTGCTGGCTGCTGACGCTGGCCGACGGCCGCCAGCTGCGCACGCGTCTTGTAGTGGGCGCGGATGGTGCGCAATCCGCCGTGCGTAATCTGGCCGGCATAGGCGTGAAGGAAACCGATTACGGCCAGCGCGCGATTGTCACCACGGTGCGTACGGAAAAACCGCATGGCCATACCGCCTGGCAACGTTTCACCGCCACCGGCCCGCTGGCTTTCCTGCCGCTGCTGACGGCCGACGGTGACGACCATCTCTGCTCCATCGTCTGGTCGCAGGATGAAGCGGAAGCGCAGCGCCTGCTGGCGCTGGATGACGACCACTTTCGCTACGAACTGGGTTTTGCTTTCGAACACACGCTGGGCGCCGTTGTTGAAGCCGATAAACGCTACAGCTTTCCGCTGCGCGCCCTGCATGCCAGCGACTATGCCGGCGATGGCATCGCCCTGGTCGGCGATGCCGCCCATGCCATCCATCCGCTGGCGGGGCAGGGTGTCAACCTCGGCCTGCTTGATGCCGCCGTGCTCGCCGAAGAAATCCAGCGTGCGCTGCGGCGCGGCATCAGCTGGGCGGACGGTGCCACGCTGGCACGTTATTCGCGCCGCCGCCGCGCCCACAACACCCTCATCCTCAACAGCATGACCGGCTTCCGCCATCTTTTCGCCAGCCGCCATCCGGCGCTGGTGCTGGCGCGCAATTTCGGCCTCACCGCCAGCAACCACCTCTTGCCGCTGAAGCAGGAATTCGCCCGCGTGGCCATGGGCCTGGCCGGCGACCTGCCGGCCGCGGCACGCCCGGGCCAGCCGGCATGAGGCTGCCCCTGGCCCTGCTGCTGGCCACGCTGTTGGCCTTGGGACTCTCTGCCATACATCCGCATGACTATCCCACCTGGTTCCTGGAAGTGGCGCCGGTGCTGCTTGCGCTGCCGCTGCTGCTGGCCACCGCCAGGCGTTTTCCGCTGACGCCGCTGCTGTACTGGCTGATCTTCCTGCATGCGCTGGTGCTGATCGTGGGCGGGCATTACACCTATGCCAAAGTGCCGCTGGGCTTCCAGCTGCAGGAATGGTTCGGTTTCCAGCGCAACCATTACGACCGCCTGGGGCATTTCATGCAGGGCTTCGAGCCCGCTGTGCTGGCGCGTGAAATCCTGCTGCGCAAAGCCGTGGTGAAACGGGGTGGCTGGCTGCTGCTCTTCGTCTTGTCGGTCTGCCTGGCCTTCAGTGCCTGCTACGAGTTCATTGAGTGGTTCGTGGCGCTGGTCAGCGGGGAGGCGGCACAAGCCTTCCTGGGCACGCAGGGCGATGTCTGGGATACGCAGTGGGACATGTTCATGTGCCTGCTGGGCGCGGGCTCGGCCTTGCTGCTGTCGCGCTGGCATGACCGCCAGTTGCGGGCCCTGGGTATCGTTGCGTAAACCGCAACAGTCTTTCCCGGCAGCCCGGATATATCACTGTCGCGGAACTCTCCTATGATGCCGCCATCGACTTCCCATCGCGGGGCGCCCGCCGGGCCCCTGCCTACCAAGGAGCACATCATGGCAAAGGTTTTGGTTCTGTATTACTCCGCCTACGGGCATATCGAGACCATGGCGGAAGCCGTGGCCGCCGGGGCCCGCGAAGCCGGCGCCACCGTCGATATCAAGCGCGTGCCCGAGCTGGTGCCGGAAGAGATCGCCCGCAACGCCCATTTCAAGCTGGACCAGAAGGCCCCCGTGGCCAGCATCGCCGACCTGGAAAACTACGATGCCATCATCATCGGCACCGGCACCCGTTTCGGCCGCATCTCCTCGCAGATGGCCAGCTTCCTGGACCAGGCCGGCGGCCTCTGGGCCCGTGGCGCCCTCAACGGCAAGGTCGGTTCCGCCTTCGTCTCCACCGCCACGCAGCACGGCGGCCAGGAAACCACGCTGTTCTCCCTGATCACCAATATGCTGCACTTCGGCCTGGTCGTGGTCGGCCTGCCCTACAGCTTCCAGGGCCAGATGGACAACAGCCAGGTCACCGGCGGCAGCCCCTACGGCGCCACCACCATCGCCAACGGCGACGGCAGCCGCCAGCCCAGCGAGAACGAGCTGGCCGGCGCCCGCTTCCAGGGCCGCCATGTGGCCGAGGTCGCCGCCAAGCTGCACGGCTGAGGCTGCCCTCTTGCCCCGCCCAAGCGCCGTTCGCCCTGAGCCTGTCGAAGGGCATGCTTCGACAAGCTCAGCACGAACGGTATGTAACCGTCGCTAAAGCCCCCGTTCAGGCCGGCCCTGATTTTCTTTCATGGCCGGCGCCCCTTCTTTAGCCCGGCCATCCATAGAGCCCGCCCCTGTCTCCGTGTAAAATGCCCGGCTTTGCGCCCGGCTGTTCCGGGTGATGCATCCGGAAACCGCCATGGGCCGCCAGACCGCGCTTTATCCCGAACACCTCGCCCTCAAGGCCCGCATCGTCGATTTCGGCGGCTGGGACATGCCCGTGCAGTACAGCTCCGTGCTGGAAGAGCACCACGCCGTGCGTCGTGACGCCGGCATGTTCGACGTCTCCCACATGACCTTCCTGGACCTGGAAGGCCCCGACGCCCAGGCCTGGCTGCGCCACCTGCTGGCCAACGACGTCGCCCGCCTGGCCCTGCCCGGCAAGGCCCTGTATTCCGGCATGCTGAAAGAAGACGGTGGCGTTATCGACGACCTCATCGTCTACGCCCCCACGGCCGCCAACCCCGGTCGCTGGCGCGTGGTGGTGAACTGCGGTACGCGTGAAAAAGACCTGGCCTGGATGCAGGCCCAGGCCGCCAGCCACCGCGTCACCCTGAAAGAGCGCGAAGACCTGGCCATGATCGCCGTGCAGGGTCCGCGCGCACGGTCTATCGTTGCCGCACTGAAGCCGGAACTGGCGGCGCTGGCCAATGGCCTGGAAGTGTTCCAGGGCAGTGAAGCCGGCGACTGGTTCGTGGCACGCACCGGCTATACCGGCGAAGACGGCCTGGAAATCCTGCTGCCCAATGCCGAGGCCCCGGCCTTCTGGCGCGAACTGCTGGCGGCTGGCGTGAAACCCTGCGGCCTGGGGGCACGCGACACGCTGCGACTTGAAGCCGGCATGAATCTTTATGGCAACGACATGGATGAATCCGTGTCGCCGCTGGTGGCGAACATGGGCTGGACCATAGCCTGGGATCACGACTTCATCGGCAAGGCTGCGCTGGAAAAGCAGAAGGCGGAAGGCGTGAAGCAGCGCCTGGTTGGCCTGATCCTGGAAGAAAAAGGCGTGCTGCGTTCGCATATGAAAGTGTTCACGGCGGACGGTGAAGGCGAAACCACCTCCGGCACCTTCTCGCCCACGCTGGAGCGCGCCATCGCCTTTGCCCGCATTCCCGTCGGCAGCGCCGATCGCGCCGAAGTGGAAATCCGTGGCAAGCGCCTGCCGGCGCGTATCGTGCGCGCGCCTTTCGTGCGCAACGGCAAGGCTTTGTACTGAGCGCTGCAAACCGTTCACCCTTCGACAGGCTCAGGGCGAACGGGAGTTTTATGGTTCTTTATTTGCAACTCCCGTTCGTGGTGAGCCTGTCGAACCACGAGTGCAGCAAGAATTGATCAACGATTAACAGCGACCCCCGAGGCCAGCATCATGAGCAAAACGCCCGCTGAACTGAAATACGCATCGTCCCATGAATGGGTGCGCGTCGAAGGCGATGTCGCCGTCGTCGGCATCACCGACCACGCCCAGGACGCCCTGGGTGACCTGGTCTATGTCGAGCTCCCCGAAGTGGGCGACAGCGTCAACGCCGGTGACGAAGCCGGTGTGGTGGAGTCGGTGAAGGCTGCTTCCGACATCTACGCTCCGGTGTCCGGCGAAATCATCGCCATCAACGAAGCGCTGTCCGACTCCCCCGAGATCGTGAACTCCGATCCCTACACTGACGGCTGGATGTACAAGATCCGCATCAAGGATGCGGCCGAGCTGGAAGACCTGTTGTCGGCGGAAGATTACGACGCGCAGGTGGAAGCGGAAGAGCACTGAGTCCCTTGTGATTCCCTCTCCCCGTTTGCGGGGAGAGGGGTAGGGTGAGGGGTGGCTGTCATGGCCACTACCCCTTACCCCGGCCCTCTCCCCATTGCTGGGGAGAGGGAGAAATTTCCTGCAGAGAATTATCGAAATGCCCTTTATCCCCCATACCGACGACGACGTACGCAAGATGCTGGAAGCCATCGGCGCGTCTTCCATTGAAACCCTCTTCGACGAAATTCCGGTGCATCTGCGTGGCAATGCACTCTCCGGCATTCCCGAAGGCCAGTCTGAAATGGAAGTCACCCGCCAGATGCGCGAGCGTGCGCAGTCCGATGCCGTGGAGCTGTGCTTCATAGGCGCCGGCGCCTACGAGCACCACATCCCGGCCGCGGTATGGGAGCTGGCGTCGCGCGGCGAATTCCTCACCGCCTACACGCCCTACCAGGCGGAAGCCTCGCAGGGCACGCTGCAGGTGATCTACGAATTCCAGTCCATGATGGCCAATATCACCGCCATGGACGTCTGCAACGCCTCCGTCTACGACGGCGCCTCCGGCCTGGCCGAAGCCGTGCTGATGGCCGTGCGCGCCAACAAGCAGTCTAAATCCAAGCGCGTGCTGGTGCCGCGTTCGGTGAACCCGCTTTATCGTTCGGCGCTCAAAGCCATTGTCGGCATGCAGGGCATAGAAATCGTCGAGCTGGATTTCAACAAGAGCGGCGGCCATCTCGATGTGGCGGCGCTCAAGCGTTATGAAGAACGCGATTTCACCGCCATCGTGATTCCGCAGCCGAACTTCTTCGGCGTGCTGGAAGAAGCCGACGCGCTCACCGACTGGGCGCATGCGCAGAAGATGCTGGTCATCGCCTGCGTGAATCCCACGGCGCTGGCCGTGTTCACGCCGCCCGGCGAATGGGGTGAGACCGGTGCCGACATCGTGGTGGGTGAAGGCCAGCCCTTCGGCATTCCGCTGTCCTCCGGTGGTCCCTATGTCGGCTTCCTCTGCTGCAAGATGGATATCGTGCGTCAGATGCCCGGCCGCCTCATCGGCCGCACCGTGGACCTGGAAGGCAAGCCCGGTTTCGCACTGACGCTGCAGGCACGCGAGCAGCATATCCGTCGCGCCAAGGCGACTTCGAATATCTGCACCAACCAGGGCCTGGCCATGACGGCCGCCACGATTTATCTCAGCCTGCTGGGTGCCGAAGGCCTGGAGCGCGTGGCGCTGGCTTCGCATCACAATATCCGCGAGCTGTCCCAGGCCACCAGCAAGCTGGGCAATATCGAGCGTGTGTTCAACCGCCCGGTCTTCCATGAAAAAGTGCTGCGCCTGCCCAAGGCCGTGGCGCCGGTGCTGGAGCATATGGCAGACAACGGCGTGCTGGGTGGTTTCGACCTCAGCCAGGATTATCCGGAGCTGGGCCATGCCCTGCTGGTTTGCACCACCGAAACCAAGACCGATGCCGACATCGCCCGCTATGTCGCTGCTCTT